>JASLQE010000001.1 GCA_030744635.1 Dehalococcoidia bacterium
CACCACCAGCTTGTCCTTCCCCCACCGGGGATACTGCTCCCGTAGTCCAAGCACCGCCTGTGCCAACTCGGGACTCCAGGTGGGATGGCGCACATGTTTTGGTCGGTGAGAGCAACTCTCCAGTGTGATGAGGTTGTGGGACTTATAACGGCGCTTCCACCGGTAGAAGGTTTGCCGGCTGATGCCGAAATGCCGACATGTTAGCGCAGCATTCCCCCCGCGGGCCTCACAGTAGTCCATCCACTGTAACCTCAGCCTGGCTTCCCGTGATAGTTCCCGGAGCCTGCCCAACCGCTAGGCCCCAGGGACTGTTGCTCTGATAATATGCATGACACTATTGAGTGTCACTCATCATTATGAACGAGAACAGTATCTATGTGAGTCCCGTTTGCCAACAGTGTAGCTAACTGACTGACCGTCCGGTAAGTAATCTCTCTGGTCCACTCCATATGTAATATATATTGGCGGTAGAATGGGAAAAAAGGCGGCTTCAGCCGAACAGCTTGAGGAGGCCCCGACCTCGCTGGAGCTGTTTCATCAGTTTCTGCATCTGGGAGAACTGGTTGAGGAGCTGGTTCACCTCATGGGGCTGGGTACCGCTGCCCCGGGCTATGCGCCTCCGGCGGCTGCCCCCGATAAGCTGGGGATGCCGTCTCTCCTCCGGCGTCATGGAGAAGATAATGGCCTCCACCCGTTTCAGCTTCCCCTCATCCATGGGGGGCAGCTTGTTCATCATGCCGGACATGCCGGGCACCATCTCCATCAACTGGGGCAGGGGGCCCATCTTCTTAAGCTGCTGTAGCTGCCCCAGGAAATCCTCCAGGGTAAACTCACCGGAGCGGACCTTCTTCTCCATCTCCCGGGCCTGTTTCTCATCGAAGGCTTCTTCGGCCTTCTCTATGAGGGTAAGCACATCGCCCATGCCCAGTATGCGCGAGGCCATACGGTCGGGGTGGAAAGGTTCCAGGGCCTCCACCTTCTCGCCTATGCCAGCGAACTTGATGGGCACCCCGGTCACGGCCCGCACGGAGAGGGCCACCCCACCCCGGGCATCACCATCCAACTTGGTGAGGATGAGGCCGGTAAGGCCCATCTGGCTATGGAAATCCTCGGCCACACGCACCCCGTCCTGGCCCGTCATGGCATCCACCACCAGCAGCACCTCAGCGGGGGACAGGGCCTGGCTGAGACCCCGCACCTCGGCCATCATCTCCTCGTCTATGTGCAGGCGGCCGGCGGTGTCCACCAATAGCCAGTTGTGGCCCCCCTGCCGGGCCTGCTTCAGAGCCTTCGGGGCCATCTCCTGGGGGAGTCCGCTCCCCCCCACCACGGGTATATCAAGCTGAAGGCCCAGCACTGCAAGCTGCTCCACGGCCGCAGGTCGGTAGGGGTCTGCGGACATTAGCAGAGGCCGCTCGCTCTGTTTCTTCAGATGGAGGGCCAGCTTGGCGGCGGTGGTAGTCTTGCCGGAGCCTTGAAGTCCCACCAGCATGACCACGGAGGGGGGTTGGGGGGAAGGGGTGAGCAACGCAGCGGTCTCCCCCAGCAGGGAGACCAACTCAGCGTGGACAATCTTGATCACCTGCTGGCCGGGGGTGAGGCTCTCCAGGACCTCGGCTGCCAGGGCCTGCTCCCGCACCCGGGCGGTGAAGTCCCGGGCCACCCGGAGGTTTACATCGGCCTCCAACAGGGCCAAGCGCACCTCCCGGAGTGCCGCCTCTATGTCCTTCTCCGAGAGTTTGCCGCCCCCGGTAAGGCGGCGGAAAAGACCGTTCAGCCGCTCGGTAAGAGTCTCAAACATACCTATCCAATTCTAAGGGGGACAGAGGTGCCGGTCAAACCCGGCGATAACCCACAAATTTGCTTATCCCCCCCTTTGATGAGGGCGGACATGCAGTGGCCCCAACCGCTGCGCCTTGAGTCGGTGACAAAGCCTGCCGTCCCTATACCGGGCTTCCAGCGAAAGGGGCGGTTGGGGAGGAGCGGTATGTGGTCTAACCGTCTGGCATGGCGGCAGCCAGCACCTCGGCGATATCACGGGCCTGGAATGCATCCACGGCCTCCCGGGTGCGGATACCGTCCTCAAACATCTGCAGGCAGAAGGGACAGGCGGTGGCCACGCCGTCGGCACCGGTTGCCATGGCCTCGTCGGTGCGCAGGTTGTTGATGCGCTCACCGGAGGTCTCTCCTATCCACATGTGGCCGCCACCGGCCCCACAGCAG
>JASLQE010000002.1 GCA_030744635.1 Dehalococcoidia bacterium
CCTCCGCCCCCTGTGGCCGCACCCGGGAAACACTCCTCCCCTGTCTGGCAGAGGCCAAGGAGCGGGGCAGCCAGGCCTCCCTGGTGGACTTCCGCCTCAACGCCTTCCTGCTGCATCCACCTCACATTGGTGAAATCCCCCTCATATTGGACGAGGGTATTACCTCGTTCAAATTCCTCCTGGCCTACCGAGGAGAGGAGGGTAGGCAGGTGGGGGTGGAGGGGATTACTTGGGGATTCGTCTACCAGGGTTTTGAGTCCATCGCCAGGCACGCCCCTCCGGCCCTAGCCATGATTCACGCCGAGGAAGCGGATATAATGGAGATGCTCCGCGAGCGCCTCAAGGCGGAAGGCCGCCAGGACTTGGCCGCATGGAGCGACTCCCGCCCCGGCATATGCGAGGCCATGCACATCTTCTCCGCTGGCCTCATCGCCCAGCAGGTCGGCGCTCCCATGTACGTGGTACACACCAGCGCCAGGGAGAGCATGGAGGCCGCTCGTTTCTTTCGGAATAAGGGCGCTCCTGTGTACATCGAAACTTGCCCCCACTACCTGGTGCTGACCAAGCAGACCGGCCCCCACAACATAGGCAAGGTGAACCCACCATTACGTGAAGACGCCGACCGCAAGGCACTGTGGCAGGCCATTGCCGACGGCACCGTGGATACCATAGGCAGTGACCACGGCAACTACACCAGGGTGGACAAAGAGGGCAGTATCTGGGATATCATGCCCGGCTTCCCGTCGCTGGGGGCCACGCTGGCCCTGCTGGTCAGCGAAGGAATCAACAAGGGCCGGCTGTCCTGGGACCGGCTGGCACAGATCACCAGCGAGAACACGGCCCGTCTCTTTAACCTCTACCCTCGCAAAGGGGTTATCCAGCCCGGGGCCGATGCGGACCTGGTGATTGTTGACCCCCTGCGGGAATGGGTGCTGGACACCGCCTCCATGCGCTCTGCCTCGGAGTTCACCGTCTATGACGGCATGAAGGTAAAGGGCAAAGCGGTCAAGGTCTTTCAGAGGGGACGCCTCCTGGTGGACGACGGCCAGGTGACGGCACAGGCGCCCCTCGGCCAGTTCATCCCCACCCAGTAGAATATGGCCCTGACTGCGGCCCTGCGCAGGATCTATTACGGCTGGTGGGTGGCGGCCTCCCTAACAGTGGTACTCGTCTTCTCCCACGGCACAACATACTACCTCATCTCGGTGATGCTGCCCCACCTCATTGACGAGTTCGGCTGGAGCCGTACCGCCGTCTCCGGCCTGGCCTCTCTCTTTCTCATCACCCTGGCACTGCTCTCCCCCCCTGTGGGCCACCTGTGTGACCGGTGGGGTGCCCGCAAGATAATGCTTGTTTCAGCGCCATTCATGGCCATTGCTCTGTTGATGCTGAGCACTATACAGTCCCTCTGGCAACTCTACGCCACCTACTTCCTGCTGAGCCTAGCGGCTACCGGTATGCACACGGTGCCGGTGGGTACAACTATCACCCGTTGGTTTGTCACACACCGGGGGACAGCCATGGGTCTGGCCATGAGCGGTATGAGCCTGGGAGGCTTCCTGGTAGCACCCATCGCCGGTTTCCTCAATGATTCGGTAGGATGGCGGATAACCTATGGCATCATTGGAGTGGCTGCGGCATTGGTGTTGGTCCCCCTGATTCTGCTAGTGGTAAAGAGCGGCCCTGCTCCCGCACATCCCTCCTCCCTTGAAGAGACCACCCGAAGCCCTGTGGAGTTATCCCCGGCACGCAACCTCCTGCGCCACCCCGCCTTCTGGCTGGTCACTATCAGCTTCGCCCTTATTAGCACCTCGTTTGTGGGCACCCTCACCCACTTCGTGGCTTTTCTAAAGGACTCCGGTATGAGCTCAGTCACAGCATCAGGGATGTTGGGGATAGTGGCCGGGATGGGGGCCATTGGGAAAGTGCTCTCCGGATACCTCAGCGACCGTATTTCCCGCCTATGGGTGGCCGGGGCCACCGCCGTTTTCCAGGCCTTGGGGCTGCTGGTCGTGATGGCGTCCCAGGCGCCGCTGGCTCTGTGGGTCTTCGCCGTGCTCTTCGGCGTAGCCCTGGGGTTTGCCCCGGTGGTGCGCCCGCTGGTGCTGGGAGACTTCTTCGGCTCGGCGGCCTTCGGTACAAACTACGGCTGGATGATAATGGTCACCTTCCTGGGCTCAGCGGTGGGGCCGCCCTTCGCCGGGTACATCTACGACACCACCGGAAGCTACACCGTAGCCTTCACGGTCTTCATCGCAGCCTATGCCGCCTCGGTAGCGTGCCTGCTGCTAGGCCGGAGGCTGCGCCCTACCTAAAGCCTTCTCGCCACCGCCGCCCCCTCCTGGGTGGTGCGATAGGCCCTTGACGGCTGGTCGCAGAACGGGAGGGACTGCACCTCCACCCCCAGGCCGGTGAGCCACTCCGGCACCTCTGGGGAAGGCTGGCTGCCCAGTGCCATCACCACCCAATCTGCGGGCAGGGACTCCTCACCACCATCTCCCACCTGGTAGCGTAATACGCCGTCCTGGTAGCCGCCGAATTTGGCCCGGGTCACCACCTTGACACCTTCCTGTGCCAGTTGCTGGGCCAGTGCTCTGCGGGTATTCATCTCTAGGCCGTACCCGGTGCGAGGGCTTGGCTCCACTATGGTAACCTTGGCCCCCCGGCGCTTCAGATGCAAGGTCACCTCGCATCCGATTGATCCCGCCCCCAGAACAATAACTTTTCCCGAAAGCTCCCGCTTTCCCTCCAGTACATCATCCGCCAGCAACACCCTATCGCCCCCCACTCCGGGCAGGCGTTGCGGGACACCCTCCTGGGTATACAACACCGCAGCCACACCCAGAGCGGATACAGCTTGAGGACTCACATCCTTACCCACCTCCACTTTCACCCCCAACCCTTTGAGCACGTCGGTCTGCTCCGCTATATAACCGTGCATTAGCCACGTCCAGCGGCCGCCTATGGCCGGTGCCTTCTCCCACACAGTTACCTGGTGGCCTCTCCCCGTCGCCACCCTTGCGGCCTCCAGCCCGCCGGGCCCGGCGCCGATTATCAGCACCTTCTTGGCGGTGTCCGCACGGCCCTCAACCTCTCCCTCATGGCCCACCTCAGGGTTTATCAGGCATATTATGCCAGCGGATGAGCCAAACACCTCGTTCTGGCAACTCATACAGGTGATACACTTTTTAACCTCCCCCGGCCTGCCCTCCTGGGTTTTACGGGAGAAGTCCGGGTCCGCCAGCAGACCACGGCCAAGGGCCACCAGGTCAGCCTCGCCTTTTTGAAGGATATTTTCAGCCTGCTGAGGGTCGATGATGCGTCCGGCGGTCATCACTGGCACCTTGACCTCCTGCTTGATGGCCGCCGCCAGGTCAACCAGGCAGCCACGGGCAAAGAGCACCGGCTGCACCGTCCACTCCATCGCCCCATAGTTGCCGGCTGACACGCTGAGGCAGTCCACTCCGGCCTCCTCCAGCGTGCGGGCCAGCTTCCTGGTATCGTTCAGGGTGAGGCCCCCATCCACATGCTCGTCTGCGGAGAATCGGAAGACGATGGGGTAGTCCTTACCCACGCGCTCCCGGACTGCGGCTATGACCTCCAGAGGGAACCGTGCCCGTCCTTCCGGACTGCCGCCGTACTCGTCATGCCGCTGGTTGGAGTAGGGCGAGAGGAACTGGCACATCAGGTATCCGTGAGCGCCGTGGAGCTCTATGGCGTCAAATCCGGCCTGCTGCGCCCGGTGGGCAGCCTGAGCGAAGTAGTCCACCAGTGTTCTGATTTCCTCCGTGGTGAGCTCCTTGGGCGTATCCCGGAGCAGCGGGCAGGGCAGTGGGGAAGGGGCCACGGGGGGCACCCCCGTCACCGCTGCGCGTGTCTGTCTTCCCGGGTGGTGAAGCTGTACTACGGCCCGTCCGCCGTTGTCCTTGATGCCCTGTGCCAAGCGGGTGAGGCCGGGCAGGAAGCTATCATCGCTTATCCTTATCTGGGTAGCGGCTATAAACTGGGCCGGGTCTACGGCAGCCACCTCCACCGTAACCATGCCCGTACCCCCTTCGGCACGCCGGGCATAGTATTTCACCAGACGGTCTGATACGGTGCCGTCAGGGTTAGCCAGCATGGTGCCCATGGGAGGGAATACTATACGGTTTTTCACCTCCATGCTACCTACTTTGATAGGCTCAAACAGCTTCATCCAAAGTACCTCCTGCGCCGCCGATGGCGGAAGATTATGCCACCATGATTAGTGTAAGCCAGGCCTGTGTCAAGAGGCATAGCTGATGCCGAGCGGCCAAGGCACTGCAAGCAGCGCCCCCACAGCTATTCATCCATCTTTGCTAGGCCCAATCTCTCCAGCAAAGATTCTATCTGGTCCGAGACCTGTCCGAAGTCGAATTCCCTGGGATCCACATGGCTGCCCTCATAGGTTACAACCGGCACACCCTCTCCCTGCAAGAAGTTCCTGGTCTCGGCAACACCACCGCCCACCCCGTTACAACCCCGGTCCATATGTAGGACTACGCCATCCGCCTTCCACCCTTTTGCCAAGCCGAATGCTTTGCCCGGGAGGCGGTTGAGGTTCATACGCAGGATGCATGGCACATAGTTCAGGTAAAGCTCCGCTTGGGCGTCCAAAGCGTCCTGGCGGGTGCGGATTTCCCGGCCATTCTCCCACGGCGGCACCGCCGCCTTCCAGTTGCCCTCCTGGTCTATGTCCCAGGCACCACACATACCGAAGGCCGCCTCCCCCGCTATGAACAGGGCACCGTACCTCTCCGGGAAGCGCAGTAGGTTGATGGCGAAATAGGGTGGCAGAAGGTCGTGCACAAGGCGGGCTTTCTCGAATCCACGGGCGGAGATGCCATCGGCCACACGGCCCTTCACCTCATCGTAGAGCATGTGGAAGTAGTCCACACACTCCTTCCGATGCTTGATGGTCATTGCCGGCAGACGCAATGACCACATCTGCCGCAGGTCCAGCGGGGCGGGCACCGCTTGATTAAGCTTGCATATCTTGGCCCATAACACCTGGGTCTCCCACTCGTTTCTGGTGGCCTCAATCAGCTTTTCGTCATCGTAGGTGCGTCCGGTGACCTTCTCCATCCATTCGATGGCATCGTTGAACTGGTCCACCAGATAGCGCCGCCGGTTGGGAGTATCCGTATGAGGAAAGTCAATAGTATAAAAAGGAACACCAAGGTGGCGTCCGGCGAACTGGCCGGTGCGCCCCAGGGAGTGACAGAAACATGCCTGTAGGATGAAGTCCGGTTTGAAAGTATCCCCCTTGGGAGAGCTGGTGCTGTGCCCCAGCAATAGCTGTCCCAGGTGGAGTCTCATGGAGGCGCATATGTCCCGGCCAAACCCGTAACTCTCAGTGGCCTCCAGCTCCTTCACCAGCTGATGTGTGTTCCGAGTGAGGACGGTGTAATAAGGACCGTAGGAAGGGTTGGCGAAGTCCCCCAGTCCGGCGAATAGCCCCAGGGAGAACTCCACGATTCCCATCACCATCACCTCTCCCTGGTGTTGAGCCTCCCAGGTATGATGGAAGTGCCACCGCCGCAGCTCTTTCATGCGCTGCCAGCTCTCAATAGGCCGGGTCTGGTAATCAGCCTTTACGGCCATTTTGTTGCCTCCTATACTCCGGCTTCAATCATTTCCAGAAAGGCCTCCAACCGGGTGCGGAACTGGCCCGTAGGCACTGTTATGTCTACCTCCAGGGACAGCAGCGGGATACCCTTCTCTCCCAGTGCTTTCTGAATGTAAGGAGTATCGAACTGGTGGGTATCGCAAAACTTCTGAAGTACGAGCACCGCACCCTTCACCCCCCATTGCTGGGCCAGGTCAACTATATGGTCTACCCGGCGCAGTTCCATCAGGTCTTTGTGGGGACACGGAGGACGCTCGATAAGGCGGGTGGCCAGGGCCGAGTCCCAGTCCACATCCGGAACAACCTCATTCCAGAAATAGCGGCTGCCGACACAGTGTTCGTCCACCACGATATTGGTACCGAGGGACTCTGTAAATCGCAGGAAATCAACATCATCGGTCTCAGCTCCGATGACCATGAGCCGGGTTCCGGAAGCAATAGCCCCTTGACGCGCGGGAAGCTCGGATAGCAGCTTTTCCAGTATCTGATTGTGCTCCGCCTTGTCCATAAACATGGATGCCAGCACCACCTCCATAACCTCGGCACCCGTGATTGGTGGGGGGTCTTGCTTACGCAGCTCGTAAAGCCTGCGCAGTAGGAGCCGGTTGGTATTGTACACCCCTATTGCCCGCTCCATGTCCTGAGGCTGTATTGCGCGCCCCAGCCACCTTTCAATCGATGCCTGAAACTCCTGGATTTCACCCGTCAGGCAGCCCTTGGCCAACGGCATCTGGACATTGGGCGGGAAATACATCTCGTAATGGTAGTCTGTGGGAACATGCCGCACCCAGCTCTCGTATGTGTGGTGGATATGATGACAGGCGTTGGCCAGCACCAAGCCATCCAGATATTCGTAGCGCCCCTGAAGCCCCTGCGCCAGGCAGTCGCGGCAGAAGGGACACCACATGCTGGAGATATGAGCCTCGGTGACATCCTGTACTTCATGGCTGCCCATGACCCGCACCGGCAGCACGCCGGCGGCGTAGAGCACCTCCTCCGGCACATAGGTG
>JASLQE010000003.1 GCA_030744635.1 Dehalococcoidia bacterium
TAAGCATTCTTAAGCGAACTCTGGGGGAATGCCTCTCAGCGTCCCCGGCTCGGCACGGCGAGATTAGATGATGATACCTCTGTCCTTGAGCTGGGAAATCTCATCCCACCCATAGCCGCCCATCTCCGCCAGCACCTCCTCCGTGTGCTGGCCCAGCTCCGGCGCCGGGGTCCTCACCCTGCCCGGCGTCCGGGTGAGCTGCACGGGTAAGCCCACCTCTTTGAGCACACCATGGATGGGGTGGTCTACGGTGGTGAGATAGCTGTTCTCCCAGGCCTGCGGGTCCTGGGCCAACTCCGTATAGCTGTTTACCGGGGACGACGGCAGCCTATGCTCCCGCATGATGCTCAGCCACTCATCCAGAGGCCGGGTGGCGAGCACCTTGTCCAGGGTAGAAACCAGCTCCGCGGCGTTCTCGGCCCGTTTGCCGGCCCAGTCGAACCTACTGTCCGCTATCAAATCTTCCCGCTCGATGGCCCGGCAAAACCCGGTCCAGAACCGGTCGCTCCAGCCCATACCCAGACAAATCCATTTACCGTCGGCGGTTTGGTAAAGGTTTCGCAGCGGATTAGGCATGCTATTCCGGCTCAGCTTGCGCGGGTGTTCCCCGGTTATCAGATATGATTGCAGCGCCATAGCCTGCAGGGCAATCTGGCCGCCAAACAGGGAAGTATACAGCTTCTGGCCCTCCCCGGTGCGCTCTTTGTGGAAAAGGGCCAGCATTATGCCGTAGGCCACCATGGTGGCCCCTACATGGTCGCCGATAGCAATCATACCCATTGGCGGAGGCGGTTCATCCGGCTCCCCAACCACGCTGAGCAGTCCGGCGCGCGCCATAATGGCATAGTCCTGGGTGGGCAGATCAGCATCCGGCCCCTGGCCGCCGTAGCCGGTGGCCAGGGTGTATACCAGTCCGGGGTTAATCCCGGCAAGGGTTTCATAGTCCAAGTGCCAGTGCTTCAGAGTCGCCTCCCGCAGGTTAGACACGAAGACATCCACATTCCGTACCAACCTATGTACTACCTCCGATGCCCCTTCCTGCCGCAGGTCCAGACCCACCGATTTTTTGTTCCGGCTCTGCAGCTCCATGAGGTAGTTGATGGGATGGGGGGAGGGCAGGCCGTCCAGGCGGTGTGCCCGGGCGGGGTCGCCTCCTGGCAAGTCCTCTATCCGGATAACCTCCGCCCCCATGTCCCCCAGCAGGGCGGTGCCCAGGGGACCGTTGATTAGCACCGTAAGCTCCAGAATCCTGACACCCTCCAGGGCCATCCTCATAACACACACTCTCCTTCTTTTTTCATCGATACCGCAGTAATCCCGTTAAGTTCGGTGCGGGCAAGCCGCCCGACAACCCCGGAATGGGGCCCTGGCCTGAAGGCAAATCATGGCCCCGCAGATGGGGGAGAACCACAGGGGTATGGGGCGGCCCCCAACGACCTCAGTTGAACTGGTTCATGGCCGCCTCAATGCCCTCCCGCAGCAGGCATTCCACCACCTCAGCCGCCTGGCGCATAGCCCCCGCCACAGCCCCCCTCTCCTCCTGGCTGAAGGTGCCCAGCACATACCGGATGGGGTCCCCCCCCTGGGGTGAGCCGATGCCGATGCGCAGCCGGGGGAAGTCCTGGCTCACCAGAGCGGCGATGATGGACTGCATACCGCGGTGGCCGCCGGCGCTGCCCTGAGGGCGAAGCCTAATCCTGCCTGTAGGCAGGTCCATATCATCGTAGACAATAAGGATATCGGTGAGCGAGATTCGGTGCTTGCGCATCAAGCAGGCTACAGCCCTCCCGCTGAGGTTCATGTAGGTATAGGGGCGGGCCAGAAGCGCCGGATTAGAATCAATATCCCCCACAGCCAGCCTGGACCGGCACTCCCGACGGGAGAAGGCCATCCCGTGTTTTCGCGCCAGATGTTGTACGCAACGGAACCCCACATTGTGCCGGGTACCTACATACTCCTGGCCCGGGTTGCCCAACCCCACTATGAGATTCATTGCTCCCAAGTGAGCCGGACAGGCTTGCCGGGGTTCTGGTTATAGGCGGCCTGGAATGAGTGGCGTAGCTCCTCTGCCAACCAGGCCAGTGCCTCGTCTACCTGGGACTCCTCCAGATGGGGGTACTTCTGCTGCAACTCGGCCAGGGATGAAGATTTCACGGTGATGGCCTGACTCTCGGCCAGGAGCTGGCGCAAGAAGGCGACAACCTCATCGTCCAGCACCCCCACCAGTGGGGAAGGGCCACCGGCCCGGAGCACCTTCAGGAACTGCTCCAACCGGGGCCCACCGCTCTGGAGTATCTGTCGCACGGCCCGAGACGAGAGTCGCGCCTGCTGTTGAGCCAGGGCACCGTCCAGCCGGTGGATGATGCTATCCACACGGGCGGACGGCGGTGTAGCCGGGGCCGCCAGGCCACAAGCAGGACAAAGAGGGTCATCTGCAGGGAGCTCTTTGTGGATACAGGGGTTCAGCGAGGAGAGAATTTCATGATATTCCCTCTTCAGGCCTTCCCCTACCGCGGGGCCAAGCTCGGCGATGAAGTTCAGCCGCCCCAGCGCCAGAAGCTTGGGAAGCGCCTTTTCCATCTCCACACGGAGCTGCGCCACCTCACGCTGATGTTGCTGGTGAAAGCCGGTATAAAAGGCCCGGTACCGCGCCTGGAAGAAGCTGAACATAGGGTGGAGGCTGGGCCACAGGTTAGGCTCTTCCAGGAGTGGCCCGGGCGCCATGCGCTCCATAAGGGATACTC
>JASLQE010000004.1 GCA_030744635.1 Dehalococcoidia bacterium
CAGGAGCCAGATGAAGTACTCCTTCACCCTTAGCTCTACCTTCCACGAAATCAGCACTACCAGGAAGCCCAAGAACCCGGTGAGCACCACCAGGGGCAGGCTAAGGCCGTCAACACCCAGGTGGAAGTTGACGGGGAGGGAGGCGGGCAGCCAGCCGGCAACGCCCTCATACCAGCCCCCCGTGGAGCGGTCAAAGGCGGCAAAAAGTCTCAGGGAAAACGCCAGGGGGACCAGCGTGAAAAAGGCGGCCACAAACCGGACAAGTCGCGGCGAAGGTCGGGACAGCAGAGCGATAACCACCGCCCCCAGGGCGGGGAGGAATACTATGGCAGATAGATAAGTTAGCTCCACCTATGCTCCTCAGCCAAGGAAAATCACCGCCAACAGCAGGGCCACCAGCCCCAGGGCGATTGTCGCCCCGTAGAGCTGTAGCTGTCCCGTCTGCGCCCGGCGCAGCCCACGGGAGCCGGCCATAACACTGCGGGCCACCCCGTTTACAGCGCCGTCCACACCTTTTTCGTCCGCCACCTCCAACCCCCGGAAGAGTCCGTTCAGCAGGGCACCCACTGTCAATACTCTCTCATAAAGCTCATCCAAATAGTACTTGCGGAACGCCAGGGTACGCAGCGGCCCAAAGGCCCGCCCCACGCCCTCCGCCGATACCCACCGGGCGCTGTAGATGGCGTATGCGGTCAGTATACCCAGCCCCGATAGGGCCAGTGACAGCCAGGCGACCCAGTGGTGCACCGGGTCGGTAAGGAAGGCGAAGAACCCGCTCACGAAGCTGTGGGTCTCGCCGTGCCCCATGAAGGAGCCGAAGCCGCCGGTGACACCCCACCATCCGGAGAATATGGCCAGCACACCCAGGAGGGCCATGGGTAGCCACATCACCGCGGGTGACTCGTGCAGGTGGCGCTCCTTGCCCCGGTACTGGCCGCCGAAGGTCATGAAGAACACCCGGAAGATGTAGAAAGCGGTCAGGAAAGCCGTGGCCGCCACCAGCACAAACATTATCTTGCGCTCATCCCATGACTCGGCGATGATTTCGTCCTTGCTCCAGAAGCCGGAGAGGGGCCACAGTCCCGCCAGGCTCAGGGCGGCCACAAAGAAGGTGGCCGTGGTCCAGGGCATATGTTTTCTCAGCCCGCCCATCTCCCTCATATCAAAGGTGTGGGTGGCGTGGTTGACGCTGCCCGCACCCAAGAACAGCAGGGCCTTGAAGAAGGCGTGGTTGAACAGGTGGAATATCCCCAGGGCGGGGCCGCCCACCGCTAGGCCCAGCATCATGTAGCCAAGCTGGCTGATGGTGGAATAGGCGATGACTCGCTTGATATCGAACATCACCAGGCCCATGGTGGCGGCGAAGATAGCGGTAACGCCGCCAATAATTCCTAAAGTGGTCAGTGCCGTCTCGGAGGCCTCGAACAAGGGGAAGAAACGGGCCACCAGGAAGGCACCGGCGGCCACCATGGTGGCGGCGTGGATGAGGGCGGATACCGGGGTGGGGCCTTCCATGGCGTCCGGCAGCCACACATGCAGCGGGAACTGGGCCGATTTCCCCATCGCCCCGGAGAAGATGCCCAGGGCGGCCCACGTTATCACCACGGTGGAAATCGCCCCCGCTGCCGCCAGGGCATGAATGGCCTCTATGTCCAAGGTCCCCGTATTGAGGAACAGGTAAAGGATGGCCAGCAGGAAGCCCACATCACCCAGCCTGGTGACGATAAAGGCCTTCTTGGCCGCATTGGCAGCCGACGCTTTGTGGAACCAGAAGCCGATGAGGAGATATGAGCATAGCCCCACACCCTCCCAGAACAGGAACAGGAAGAGAAGGTTGCTGGCCATCACCAGCCCCAGCATGGAGCCGGTGAAAAGGGACATGAAGGCAAAGTAGCGCATGTAGCCCTTGGTGGAGTATTCGTGGTCCCCGGCTATGGGCTTCATATAGCCCTGGGAGTATATCTGCACCATCAGGCTCACCACGGTTACCACCACCAGCATCACCGCCGTCAGGGAGTCCGCCAGTAGCCCAATCTGGATGTTGAGGTCGCCTATGCTCAGCCACTGCACGGAAGGGATTTCCAGGCGATGCTCCGCGGCTCCCATGACGGTGTTCAGGAGCCACAGGGACAGGCCCAGGGAGCCGACGATGGACAGTATGGTCACATACGCGGCCAAGCGGTACCACCGGAGCAGGAACGGACGCAATATAAAAGCGATTAGCATGAAGGAAAAGAAGGGCAGCAGGAAGATGAGCCAGGCTAACTGGTGAGGCATGCTACAGCTTCCTCAGCACTTCCGCCACCACCGTCTCCCGGAACTTGGGCACCAGGATACGGTAATGGGCGAACTCCCCGCTCTCGCCGGGGACCTCGGGGAGCACCAGGGTAGGAATGCTCTCCCCCTGCAGTAGCTCCCGCCACATATCGGCAGCCATAAGGCTGCTCACCCGTTTAACTTCTACCCACATGCTACCATTTCATCAGGTCCATTTCGGCCAGGTCCACCGTCTCCCGGCTGCGGTAGAGGGAGAACACTATGGCCAGCCCCAGGGCCACTTCAGCGGCGGCCACCAGCATCACAAACAGGGCAAACACCATACCGGTGATATCCAAGCCCCCATACCGGTAGAATGCCACCAGGGTCAGGTTTACCGCATTCAACATTATCTCTATACACATCAGTACGATGATTGCGTTGCGCTTGGACAGGGCACCCACCAAGCCGATGGTGAACAGCACGGCGGAGAGGAGCAAGTATTGCTCTAAGCCTATGCTCATTTCTTCTCCCCCACCAGCACTATAGCCCCTATGACCACTGCCAGCAGCGCTAGGGCGCCTATCTCCAGGGGCAGGATGAATCCGTTTTGCAGGTCAAAAACACTTGTCCCCAGGGCAGCAGTGGCCGGGACCGGCATTTCCGCAGCCTTGTCCGCCCAAGTTGTATTCAGCAAAGACCAGGACACGCCGCCCAGGAGCAGCGCACCCAGCACCGAAGCCGGCAGCCACAGCCGGTTGCCCGGGCTACCGTGGTGCACATCCCGGGTGAGCATGATGGCCAGCAGCAGTAGCACACCGATGGCACCCACGTATACCAGTACCTGCACCGCCCCCAAAAAGTCAGCCCCCAAGGTGGTGAAAAGCCCCGCCACGGCGAAAAAGGCCAGCACCAGAAACAGCCCCGCCCGGAACACATTGGGTATCAGCACCACCGCCAGCGCAGAGACAACCAGCATGGCTGCCAGCACATAGAAAGCCACCGCCTGGAGGTCCACTACCTCTTCGCCCTCGTCTGGCCGTAGACCAAGAGCGTCTGCAGTGGCAGCTCAGCCTCCATCTCGGGTCGGCAGTAGGCCGATGGCTTGCGGTCTGCGGACATCTGGAGCTTCTCTTTAGGCAGAATCAGGTCACCCCTGCGGTAAGCGGCCCGCTCATACCCCCGGCCCATATAAAGGGCGTCAAAGGGGCAGGCCTCCACGCACAGGCCGCAGAACATACAGCGGCCGTGGTCCACCAGGAACTCCTCCACCTGGTACTTGTTGTCCACCAGCTCCGGCGAGGTCACCAGTTGGATACTCCCCTGAGGGCAGCTCTTGGCGCAAGTTGCGCAGCCGGTGCACTTTAAGGAGACCCAGATGAGCTCCGGCCCCCGCAGGCGCCGGGATACATCCAGGCGCTGTTCAGGGTACTGCACGGTGATATTGGGCCGGGAGAACAGGGTCTTGCCAGTAAGGGCCAGTCCTTTGGCCAGCCCTAAACCGAAGCGGTCAAACCTGGACACGGCCACCTCCAAGGCGGAATAGCCCCGACCATACCACTACCAGCACTAGGGCGATGGCAGTGTTTGGGAACAGCAGCCACCACGGCAGCCCCGGCCAGGCCAGGGACTCAGCGGCAATAATGAATATATTTATCAAAGACAGCGGGAACAGGAACTTCCAGGCAAACCCCATAAGCTGGTCCACCCGAACTCGGGGGAAGGTGCCCCGTATCCACAAGATGACCATGAATACCAGGAGAATTTTGACCACCAGCCACAGGACTCCTACTTGGGGGCCGACGCCCCACGGCGCTTTCCATCCCCCCAGGAAAAGTGTGGCGGCGATCGCCGATATACCCACAGTGTAGGCGTACTCCGCCAGATAGAACAGGGCGAACTTCATGCCGGAGTACTCAATATGGTAACCGGCCACCATTTCCGACTCGGCCTCCATGAGGTCAAAGGGGGTTCGGTTGAGCTCAGCCGTGGCAGCGATGAAAAAGATGATGAAGCCCAGGGGCTGCATGACGATGAAGGGCACAGCCTGGGCCTGGACGATGCCGGTCAGGGACATTGTACCGGCAGCCAGCACCACCCCAAGTATAGCCAATGCCAAGGGGATTTCATAGCTTACCACCTGCGCCATGGAGCGGAAGGCTGATATGAGGGAGTACTTGTTGTTGGAGCCCCAGGCGGCCATGAACACGCCTACCGTGCTGATAGAGCTAACCGCCACTATGTAAAGGATGCCGATGTTGAGGTCCGGCACCAGCCCCCTCACCAGGCCCCCGTCCTCTTGGAAGGGTATGACGGTGAACACCAGCATGGCTGGGGCGAAGACCACCAGCGGGGCCACAAAGTGCACCCAGTGGTCACCGGCTACGGGCACGATGTCTTCCTTGGTTAGCACCTTGATGGCATCCGCCACCGGCTGCAAAATGCCGAAGGGGCCGGCCCGGTTGGGGCCCGGGCGTAACTGTAAGCGGCCAAGTCCTCGGCGCTCCAACCAGATGAAAGCCATAACCATTACCGGCACCGCTCCCAGGATAACCCCCACATAGAAGAGCCAGTGGAGCCAGTCCATCAGCGATCCACCTCGCCCATGACGATGTCTATGGAGCCCAATATGATGATGAGGTCGGCCAATTTCCAGCCCAGCACCATGTCCCGCAGGGCGGTGAGGTTTAGCTGGCTGGGACCCCGTATACGGCAGCGCCACGGGGAAACCCCGCCATCGGACACTATGTAGTAGCCAAGCTCCCCCTTGGGGGACTCTATACGGCTATAGACTTCCCCCTTTGGTGGGCGCACCAGGCTGGGTACATGAGCGCGGTATACGCCGTGTGGCAAGTGCTCTATGCCGGTTATGGCCTGCTGCAGGATGCGCACGCTCTGGCGCATCTCCTGGATGCGCAGATAGAAGCGGTCATAGGTGTCCCCCTGGATGCCAGTAGGGATATCAAACTCAAGTTGGGGATAAATGGAGTAGGGGTCGGCCCTTCTTATGTCCCACTCCACCCCACAGGCCCTCAAAACCGGCCCGGATACCGAAGCGTTGACCGCCTGCTCCGGGGACAACACGCCTACCCCCTTAGAGCGTGCAAGCAGTATCTCGTTGGTGGTCAAGAGCTGCTCGTATTCGTCAATATAGCCCGGCATCTCCTGGACGAACTTCTTGAGGGCGGGCAGGAACTCCACGGGCAAATCTTGGCTTACCCCGCCGATACGCATGTAATTGTAGTTAAGCCGCTGTCCGCATAGCATGTCAAACAGGTCCAGCAACTTCTCCCGCTCCCGGTACATGTAGAGCAGTGGGGTGAAGAAGGCACCGCAGTCGTTTAGGAAGAAACCGACAGCCATGAGGTGGTTGGAAATTCGCATCATCTCGCCCACCAGGACCCGGATGTACTCCGCACGCTCCGGCAACTCTATCCCCGCCAGCCTCTCCACCGCCAAGCAGTAGCCCCAGTTATTGCTCATAGAGGCCAGGTAATCGGCCCTATCGGTGATGGGGATAAACTGGGTGTAGGTGCGGGCCTCGGCCAGTTTCTCCTTGCCCCGGTGCAGGTAACCGAATATGGGCTCCAAGCCGATGATGACCTCGCCATCGAAGGTGACCCGTAGCCGAAATACCCCATGGGTGGAGGGGTGCTGGGGGCCTATATTAATTGATACCGGTTGCGTCCTTATGGCCATC
>JASLQE010000005.1 GCA_030744635.1 Dehalococcoidia bacterium
CATAGCTAACTCCCTTGAAAAGGCATGCCCAGAAGTTGGAGGAGTTGCCTGCCCTCTTCGTCATTGGTAGCAGTGGTAACTATTATCACCTCCAGTCCCCTCACCTTGTCCACCTTGTCATACTCAATCTCAGGGAAAACAATCTGCTCCCTCATCCCCAGGGCATAGTTTCCCCGGCCATCAAATGACTTTGCCGGCACACCTTGAAAGTCTCGTATGCGGGGTAGCACCACATTCATCAGCCGGTCTAAAAAGTGAAGCATCCGGTTGCCCCGCAGGGTAACTGATACCCCTATGGGATTACCTTCACGGATTTTAAAGGCCGCTATGGAGCGCCGTGCCCGGGTTATCACCGGGCGTTGCCCGGCGATGGTGGCCAGGTCCCGCTGTGCGGCCTCCAGCGTCCGTGCATTGGCAATGGCTTCTCCCACCCCGATGTTGAGCACCACCTTCTCCAGCCGAGGCACCTGCATCACATTCTGATAGCCCATCATTTCCATCATTCGAGGGACCACTTCCTGTGTTTGCTTCTCTTTTAGCCGGATTTCGGCCATTTAGTCAATTACCTCCCCACAGGCCCGGCAGGAACGTTCCTTCTTACCGTCTTCCATCAGGCGGTATCCTATTCTGGCTGGATGATGACATTTGTTACACATCAGCATCACATTGGACACATGGAGAGGGGCCTCCCGCTCCATGATGCCCCCCTGTATAGCCGGGGGCCTAGCGCGCATATGTCGCTTTACCATATTAGCCCCTTCCACCACCACCCGGTGTCCCTTGGGATATGACCGCAACACCTTTCCCTGTTTGCCACGGTCCTTGCCCGCGATGATAATAACCTGGTCATCTTTGCGTATCTTCATTCACACCACCTCTGGGGCCAGCGACACAATCTTGAGGAAGTTCTTGTCCCGTAGCTCACGGGCCACAGGCCCCAGCACGCGGGTGCCCCTGGGGTTGCGCCGATCATCCAGTATAACGGCGGCGTTATCGTCAAAACGGATGTAGCTGCCATCGCGCCGACGGTATCCCTTGGCGGTACGCACCACCACTGCCTTTACCACCTCCCCTTTTTTAACAATGCCGCCGGGGGTGGAGTGCTTGACGGTAGCCACAATTATATCCCCAATACTGGCATAGCGACGCCTGCTGCCGCCAAGGACATTTATGCACAATATTTCCCTCGCCCCAGAATTGTCTGCCACCTTGAGGCGGGTCTCCTGCTGTATCATGCCGAAGCCTCTTTGTCGTCGGTGGGAGGTCCCTCTACATCGGCCTCAGCCTCCACTGCGACCTCCTCGGCGACTTCTTCGGCTACCGGGGCCTCTGCTTCCGTAGCCGCCTCGGCCTCAGCCTCCACTGCGACCTCTTCGCCTACTACTATGGCTACCGGAGCCCCTGCTTCCGTAACCTCCTCGGTCTCAGCCTCCACTGCGACCTCCTCGGCGACTTCTTCGGCTACCGGGGCCTCTGCTTCCATAGCCGCCTCGGCCTCAGCCTCCTCGGCGACTTTTTCGTCTACCGGGACCTCTGCTTCCGTAGCCTCCTCGGTCTCAGCCTCCACTGCCACCTCCTCGGCGACTTCTTCGGCTACCGGGGCTTCCGTAACTGCAACCAGCTCAGGCTCCTCCACCATGCGGACCGCTGCTGCCTCCCCTTTTCGGGAGAGGATTTCAACCACTGCCCATCTCTTCTCACGTGAGATAGGCCGGCTGGGGGCAATTCTTACAGTGTCACCCAGTTTCGCCTCACTGGGTCCATCGTGTGCCTTATACTTGCGGGTACGGCGCAGGGCTTTACCGTATATCCGGTGACGCCGTGAAACTTTCACCGCCACCACCACCGTCTTCTCCATACGGTCGCTTACTACCTGGCCCACCCTGGTCTCCTTGATGTTAGCCGTCATGGTCCAGCTCCTTTTCTCGGAGCAAAGTTCTTATCCGGGCGATTTCCTTCCTTACCCGGCGTATCTCCGAAATCTTTACAAGCTGACGGGTAGCCATCTGGAAGCGCAGTTTGTAAAGTTCCCCGCAGTTTTCATCCAGGCGGCTCTGAAGCTCAGGTGTTCCCAGAGCGCGGAGCTCAGAAGGCTTCAAGACCTGCCTCCATCTCTTATAACTATACGAGCATGACAGGGCAGCTTGGCCGATGCCAGCCGTAGCGCCTCCCGGGCAACCCGGTTTTCCACACCACTAATCTCAAACAGCATACGCCCGGGTCTGACGGCAGCCGCCCAATAGTCAGGGGCGCCTTTGCCCCCCCCCTGGCGGCTTTCTTGGGCCTTGGCAGTTATGCTTTGATCGGGAAATACCCGGATCCAAATCTTACCACCCCGGCGCAGGTGATGGGTGATTGCCCGTCTGGCAGACTCAATATGGCGGGCTGTCAGCCACACTGTATCCAGTGCCTGAAGGCCAATCTCGCCAAACTGCAGGGTATTGCCAGATGTGGCCTTACCCCGCAACCTGGGCAGGTGCGTCTTGCGGAACTTTACTCGCTTGGGTTGTAACATTGCCTTTCCCCTTAAGCCGCCGCTTCATCTGTGTGCAGTATATCACCCCGATAAATCCACACTTTCACCCCAATCCGCCCCAACATGGTGCGTGCTTCCTCATGAGCGAAGTCTATGTCGGCCCGTATAGTGTGCAAGGGCATACGCCCCTGGTGTACGGCTTCTCTGCGGGCGATTTCCCTTCCTCCCAACCGACCGCCCACCATTATCTTCACCCCTTTGGCCCCGGCCTGCATTGAGCGGGTGGCGGACTGGCGGATAGCCCGGCGGAAAGCGATGCGCCGCTCTATCTGGTCGGCGACATTG
>JASLQE010000006.1 GCA_030744635.1 Dehalococcoidia bacterium
CGAACCCGACCACTGTCTCAATCTCCGCCGCGATGTTGGATAGAAATGCGATGGCATCGGTCACCATGGCCAACGCCAGGGGAACCATGACCCCCGCCATGCCTATCCTGAAGGCGCGGCGCGGTGGCAGGCCGGCCCGCCGCTCTTCCCGGTAGCGGTTGGCAGCGTGGATGGCGAAATTGGCCCCCAGTGATATCATGGCGATGGGCACAATGAAGTCCAGGGTAGTGGAGGAGTTCAGTCCAACCATGTTGGAGAGGCCCTTGAGCCAGACAATCATGAAAGCTAAACCCAGGCCTGTCAGCAGGATTATACGGGCGGACCGCAGGCTGACCCCTACTACGATGAGTACCATAAAAAAAGTAGCATAGATGAACGGAACGGCGGTGCCCACCTCATCCGCTGTCGCCAGGCCCACATCAATCCCCAGGCCCCACAGCTGGTAGGTGCTTTCCTCCCCGCGCAACGCGGCCTGCACATTCCGGTTGAAGTGCTCCTTGCCTTCACTGACCGGGTCTGTAGTCACACCAATCCTGAGTGCGCCTCCCCCCAGTTTTTCATTATCCGCCACGATGCCCAACAGCATGGCCGGTGCGGTCCAGTAGTCCGTCTCCTGGCCCATGACGGTCCTGCTCTCAACCGTCTTCCGCTGCGAGAGGTAGTCCAGCAGGCCCCTGGCCTGCGGGTTGCTGAGGACCACGGAAACGGCGAACTTCACCTGCTCATCGCTGGCCTGTTCAAGGCTCGTATTCAGTAACGGATGCCTCACCAGCACCTCCTGGACGGCATCGGCCATGGTGTAGATACCTAGAATAGGCTGCTGCCGGTCGGTGTCGAAGCCACTATACAAGTAAGGCTGCTCCGGCAGGGCAGGGGGGTTCAGGTTACCTTCCTGATCGGCCTTGCGCAGCTTCTGAGAGTTCTCATAAAGCTCCCACAATGGCGCCTGGGTCAACATATCGCCGTTCCTGGCCTCCACGATAAAGAAGGCCTCGTGGGTGCGGGGGGGGAGGGTGTTATTAATCATCTCTTCTACATCAAAGACCGACCCGCCGGGGTTGTCCGAGGCCTTCTTGTCGGGGGCCATGGCGAACATGGGGACGGCCAGCAGAGCAGTCGCCACCAACACGGCCAGCAAGAACCACCCTGATTGCCGTTCCAGTATATTCCCCATCCACTGGGAAAGGGATTTCTTGTCCTGCATGGCTGCTCCTCCAAGAACGAAGGTCCAAGCTGTCCCGTCCAGTCCTCACGGCCTCCGGACTGCCGGCCTGGCATACTCCGTTGAAGGGGCGATGTCATAAGTGAAACTGAACCGCTGGCCCCTTAAAGAGCCTGCCTTATTAAGTGGTAGGGCGGACAGGATTCGAACCTGCGACCAAGAGATTAAAAGTCTCCTGCTCTACCACTGAGCTACCGCCCCGCCAGCCCATTGTAACCTGTGCCCCCTTGGCTATCAAGCCTACGCTGCCGCCTCACAGCTTCCGGGCACCCAAAGATGTTACCTTACTACCGTATGATACAGAGCCACGAGGGATAGCACCAATCCCCAACCTAACATCCCCCAAAAGGGGGTTTGGAATCAGATGGGGAAATGGTATAATATTCGTAGACAGACTTAGCTATAGCGAAGGAGGTCCGCAGATGTATAACAAGCTACTAGTCACCCTGGATGGTTCTCCATTTGCGGAGTACGTCCTGGCCCATGCTACAACCGTGGCCAAGGGCTGCGCCGTTCCTGAGGTGTGGCTCCTCCGCGTGGTAGAGCCTATGCCAATCGGAGAGGGCGTTACTCAGGAGTTCATCTACAAGGTGTATGGGGAGAGGGAGAAGGTTGCCAAGGAGTACCTGGAGGGGACAGCCAAGGGGCTGCGGGAGCAGGGTTTGACGGTCAACACCGCAGTTACACAGGGCCAGCCCGCCGATGAAATAGTGGATTTCACCGTTAAGCATGGCATTGACCTTGTAATCATGGCCACACACGGCCGCAGCGGCGTGGGCCGGTGGGTGTTCGGCAGCGTCAGCGATCGGGTGGTGCGCGAGGCCAAGGTACCCCTGCTGCTGATTAGGTGCGGATAGCCCTTCAGCCCGCGGCAGGCCCGCCCCCGGGGCTGTACTTCAAGGCCATTACGGATTCCGCCTCCATCACCAACTCTCCCCGCTGGTTAGTGGTGAGGAGGCGGAATCGTACAATGCCCCAATTCCGCTTGGGCTCCTTGTCCGTTACCTGACACTCGGTGGTGATGGTGTCACCGACAAGTACCGGGTTGCGAAAGGTGAAATGGTCTGCTAAATGG
>JASLQE010000007.1 GCA_030744635.1 Dehalococcoidia bacterium
CTCAAGGAGGCGGAGGCCATGGGGAATGTGCTGAAGTTCCCCGAGGACAGCATCTGCATCTCCGAACGGGTGGCGCTGGAGGATAAGGGTAACCTGGGCAAGCTCCGGGTGCCCAACCCCTCCACGGACGGCCGCCTGCCCACCTACTTGGAGATGTGCCGCCTGGCCAAGGAGCAGATAAAGGACGCATCCGTCGGTGGGAATGTGTGCGGGCCGTGGACCATCGCCATCTCCCTTCGGGATGCGGAGAGCCTGCTGAAGGACTGCCGCAAGGACCCGGAGTTCGTTCATGCCCTGATGGAGCTTACCACGGAGGTAAGCCGAACCTCCGCCCTGGCACTGGCCACTACCGGAGTGGGGGTAAGCATCGGGGAGCCCACCGCCTCCTGCAGCCTGATATCCCCCCGCCTCTACCGGGAGTTCATATTTCCGTACCACCAGAAGCTGTTTAGCCAGTTGAGGGACGCCGGACTCGGCCTCACCATCCATGTCTGTGGCTACGCCGACCCCATCCTGGAGGACCTCATAGAGACCGGCGTGGATGCCATCAGTATTGACTTCCCCTCCTCCCTGGAGCAGCTGGTGAGCCTTACCTCCGGCAAAGTGGTGGTAATCGGCAATGTCAACACCCGTCTCTTCTACACGGGGGCAAAAGAGGAGATGGAGGCAGAGGTCAAGAGGTGCATAGATACCGCCGCCAAGGGCAGCCGCTTTATCCTCTCCACCGGCTGCGAGGTGCCCAGTATCGCCACCGAGGAGCGTATCCGGTGGTTCATGGAGGCCGGCGAGAAATACGGTGCATATCCCACATCAGCGGTAGCATAGGATAGAATGTTCACTTTCCGCAGGCAACAGCGTGTCTGCCGCATAGGGGGTGTGGCGGTGGGGGGCCAGCCGGAAGAGAACCCCCCGGTGCTCATAGGCTCCATGTTCCACAAGGGGGACAGGCTGCTGCATAGCCGCCTGGGCAAAGACTTTGACCGCACAGGGGCCGGAGACCTGCTGAAGAAGCAGGAGGAGCTCTCCCAACAGATGGGCCTACCCGCCATGGTGGACCTGGTAGGCAATACCGGGGACGAGCTGAAAGCCTACATAGATTTCGTGGCCGGTGCCACCTCGGTGCCCATATGCATAGATGCCTGGAAGCTCGGGCCGAGGCTGGAGGCGGCCCGCTACGCCGCCGAGCTGGGCCTGCTGGATCGGGTGCTATACAACAGCGTGGGCCCGTGGTCCGAGGACCTGGAGCGGGAAGTGGCTACCCTTGGTGAGATAGGCGTCAAACATGTGGTCCTGGTGGCCTTTGACATGGATGACCAGATGCCCGCCGGGCGGATGAAGTGCCTGGCCCGGCTGCTAAAGGCCCTCCGTGGTGTGCCGCTGGAGAGCATCCTCGTGGATACATCGGTGATGAACCTGCCCGCCACCGCCTTCTGCTCCCTGGCCAACTACCAGGTGAAAAAGCGCCACGGCCTGCCGGTGGGGAGCTCCCCCGCCAACGGCACCTATATGTGGAAGGAGGCCCGCCTGAACTGGGAAGAGGCCGGGTTCGCCGGTGTGGATGCCGCCGTCCACGCCCTGGCCTCGGTGTTGTGGCACGATTTCCTGTTCTACGGGCCCTTGGTGGCGGCGGACCGTATCTTCCCGGCGGTGGCGGCGGCCACCGCTTTCCAGGCTACGCTGGTCTATGGGGAGGGTGGGGGCCTTCCGGCCAGCCCCCGGCACCCCCTCAACCAGTTCTTTGCCGGCTTCGCCGGGCAGCTATCAGCCCGGGCCGGGGCGGCTCCCGGAGGCTGATAGAATATGTCCCAGACAGCGGTATTGACCCCCAGGGAGAGGATAGCCCGGCTGTTCAGCCGGCAGCCCGTAGACCGCATGCCCTTCTTCAGCGGCCAGGGCATGGTCACCCTTCCCGTAATACAGTCCCTCGGGTTGAAGTTTTCCCAGATTCACCTGTCCGCTGAAGCCATGGCCGAGGCCGCCCGGGCCACCGCGGAGAGGTACGGCTTTGATGCCGCCCTGGTGCCCTATGATATGTGCACCGTGCCCGAGGCCATGGGCCTCGGGGCCAGCTTCTACGAGGACACCGGAGGTGTCCTCTACCCCACCATCTCCACAAAATGGGGCTCCCCGGAGGAGGTGATAGTCCCCGGTGATGTCATGGAGCGGGGCCGCCTGCCCATTGTGTCCCGGGCGATATCGCTGCTACGGCAGGGCCTGGGTCCGGAGCATGCCGTCGGCACCTGGCTGCTGGGGCCTTACACCCTGGCGGGGCAGGTGGTGGAGCTGGATGTGCTGCTGAAGTTGACCATGAAGGACCGCGCCCGCGTGGAGGGGCTGCTGGACCGGCTCACGGGGCTGATTATCCACATCGGCCGTGCCTACCAGCAGCAGGGGGTGGACTATATAAGCCTGCGAGAGATGGGCGCCGGTTCTGACATCATCAGTCCAAGGGTATTTCGGGACATGGTACAGCCCCGCCTGAAGCGCATCCTGGACTCCTGGCGGCCCCCCCGCGTGCTCCACATCTGTGGGGCCACCGACCCCATAATTGGATACATGAACGAATGCGGCGCCGAGGCCCTGAGCATGGACCACAAGAACGACCTGGCGGAGTCCCAGCGCAAGGTTGGCGATAGCGCCCTCCTCTTCGGCAATCTGGACGCCTACCGCCTGCTGGGCCAAGCGACACTGGAGGAGGTCCGGGGCAAGGTGCTGGAGAGCGCCCGTGCCGGGGCCGACGCCGTTTGGCCGGGGTGCGATATCTGGCCCGAGCTGAAAGAGGAGAACCTGTTCGCCCTAGCCGAGGCCGTGAAGGGCCTTCATGTCTGAGCAGAAAGGGGTGCCCTGTGTCTGAGGAGAGAAAGCAGGAAGTCCTGGACCGCCTCAAGGATGGGGTCATCAACTATGACGAGGAGGCCGTAAAGGAGGCCGCCGAGGAGGCCTTGGAGGCGGGTATTGACGCCTACGAGGCTATCATGGACGGCCTTACCGCCGGTATGGTGGTGGTGGGCGATCTCTACGAGAAAAAAGATTACTTCGTGCCGGAGCTGCTCATGTGCGCAGATGCCCTGTATGTTGGGTTGGGTGTGCTGAACCCCCATATAAAGCAGGAGTCCCGGGGGAATACCAAGGGGCAGGTGGTAATAGGCACCGTGCAGGGCGATGTGCATGACGTGGGCAAAAACCTCATCAAGATAATGTTTGAGGTGGCCGGCTTCACCGTCCACGACCTGGGGCGTGATGTGCCCCTGGAGAAATTCGTGGAGGAGCAAATGAAGACGGACGCCGAAATCGTGGCCATCTCGGCCATGATGACCACCACCATGATGGGCATGCAGAAGGCGGTGGAGATGATACGGGAGCGCAACCCCAATGTGGGCATCATGCTAGGCGGAGCACCGCTCACTCAGGAGGTAGCCTCCCTGTTCGGGGCCGATGGCTATGCCGAATCGGCGGGCAATGCCGTCCAAGAGGCATTGAAGATGCTCAAGAACCTCCGGGAGATGAGGAAGAAATAGTCTGAGCATGACCGGAAAGGACTCCCGCTGGCAGATAGTGTTCCAACCCTCGGGGCGGCGGGGACAGGTGAAAGCGGGCACAACGGTCCTGGAGGCCTCACGGGAGCTGGGGGCCGAGATTGAGACCATCTGCGGCGAGAAGCGGGTCTGTGGCAAGTGCAAGGTAAGGGTTGAGTCTGGCTTCTTTGAGAGGTATGGCATAGAGTCCAACCCAGCACACACCTCCCCCTTTACCCAGGAAGAGACGAAGCATGTCTCCGTCCGGGAGAGGGCCCAGGGGTACCGCCTGGGCTGCGTGGCCCGCATCCAAAGGCACCTGGTGGTCTTCGTCCCGGAGGAGAGCCGCACCGGAAAGCAGGTGATACGCAAGGCTGCCACCCAGAGGGCCATAGACCTTAATCCCGCCGTTCGCCTGCTGTACCTCGAGTTGGAGGAGCCTACCCTTTTCGACCCCCTGGGGGACCTGGACCGCCTGCGCCGCAGGCTTTCCACAGAGCATGGGATTGGGCACCTTAGCATAGACTACCACGCCCTGCTGGAGCTGCCCGGCGCTCTGCGCCAGGGTGGCTGGAAGGTGACCCTGGCCCTGTGGCAGGACATAGAGATTGTGGCGGTGTGGCCGGGCAGGGTGGATAGCTGCTACGGCCTGGCCGTGGACATAGGCACCACCACCGTGGCCGCCTATCTGTGCCGCCTGGGCAACGGCGAAGTGGTGGCCGCGGACTCCATGATGAACCCTCAGATGGCCATGGGCGAGGATGTAATGTCCCGTATCACTTATGCCATGTCCCATCCGGACGGCGGGCTGGAGCGGATGCGGAGGGCGCTGGTGGAGGGGCTGAATAAGCTGGTACGTAGCATCACCGGCAGCGTAAAGCTGACCCCCCGGGACATCCTGGAGGTGGCCCTGGTGGGCAACACGGCCATGCACCACATCCTCCTGGGAATTGACCCGCAGCACCTGGGGGTATCCCCCTTCATCCCGGCCGTCCACGGCCCCCTGGATATCAAGGCACGGGACCTGGGCCTCCATGTGCACCCGGCGGCCAATGCCCATATTCTGCCCATCGAGGCCGGTTTCGTGGGGGCCGATAATGTGGGGGTTCTCATCGCCGAGGAGCCCTATAATCAGGATGAGATTGTCCTGGTAGTGGACATAGGCACCAACGGGGAGCTAGTGCTGGGGAACCGGCACCGCCTCCTGGCCACCTCCTGCGCCACCGGCCCCGCCCTGGAGGGTGCCCACATCAAGTCCGGAATGAGGGCCGCCCCCGGCGCAATAGAGCGGGTGCGCATAGCCCCTCAAACTTATGAGGTGGACTACCGAGTCATTCCCCGTGAAGGTAAATCCCAGGGCCGGCGTGCCGTAAAGCCGCGAGGCCTGTGCGGCTCCGGGATAATAGACGGGGTGGCGGAGCTATACCGGGCGGGGGTTATTGAGCGCAGCGGCCGGTTCCGTAAGGACCTGGACTGCCCCCGGCTGGTGAGCGTGGAGGGCCAACCGGAGTTCGTGATTGCCCGGGCCCAAGAGTCCGCCATCGGCCGGGACATCACCATATCCCAGGGGGATGTGAGGAATGTGCAGCTGGCCAAGGCCGCCCTGTATGCCGGCGCCCGGATGCTGATGGACAAGCTGGGCGTTGAAAAGGTGGACCGGGTGGTGCTGGCCGGGGCCTTCGGCAGCTACATAGGCACCCGGGAGGCCCTGGTGCTGGGGCTTTTCCCCGATTGCCCCCTGAACCGCATCCACGCCGTGGGCAACGCCGCCGGTGACGGTGCCCGTATCGCCCTGCTCAACCGTCACAAGAGGCGGGAGGCCGAGGATGTGGCCCGCCGGGTGGAGTATGTGGAGCTGACCTTGGAGCCGGACTTCCAGAAGCACTTTGTGGAGGCCATGCACATTCCCCACATGAAGGATAGCTTCCCCAGCCTCCAGGATATTCTCAGCGGTTAAGGGCACGCCCCCGGGTGTTTGGAGTAAGATGCCGAATAGCTGGCATATGACCCCTCCCCGTGTGTCGCCTGATCACCTGCGGTGCCCGTTCGCCTGCGGTGATAGAATGTACCGGTATGGGACGCGCGCTATCTGACCGTTTCCAGGGCTGCCTGCTGGGGCTGGCGGTGGGGGACGCCCTGGGCGCACCCGTAGAGGGGATGTCGGAGGTGGAGATAATTGGCCTTCATGGCAGAATCACCGAGCTATCGGGAGGGGGTGGCTGGGCACTCGGTGAGTACACCGATGATACCTCCATGATGCTGGCCATCGCCCGCTCCATAGCCGCCCTGGGGCGTTTCAGCCCCGAGGATGTGGCCGAACGCTTCCTGGAGTGGTTCGAGGCGGGGGCCAAAGGCATCGGCCACACCACCTTTGTGGCCCTCAACGAGATGCGGTCCGGGGTCCCCTGGCGGCAGGCGGGCCAGAATGCCCACCGGCTGTTGCGGGAGAAGTCTGCCGGTAACGGCAGCCTGATGCGCAGCGCCCCCGTGGCCCTGCTCCACCACCGGGACCCGGAGTGGATGGTCAAAGATACATTGAACAGCTCCATCATCACCCACTGAGACCCCAGGGCTGGGTGGGGGGCCGTGGCCCTGAACCTGGCCATCGCCCGGCTGCTAACAGGGGAGAGGGACGGCCTGATAGAGGAGGTGGCC
>JASLQE010000008.1 GCA_030744635.1 Dehalococcoidia bacterium
AAGGTTGAGCGGTATCACCGCACCATGAAGGGAGGCATCAATCTCCTCCCCTACGAAATGCCGGGTGATCTGGAGGAGGCGATCAGGGCATTCGTCGAATACTACAACTACCGTCGCTATCACGAGGGCATCGGCAATGTCACCCCTCATGACGTCTACACCGGTCGGCATCACGAGATCTTGCAACGAAGAAAGGAGGCGAAGACCAAGACACTACAGGCGAGAAGAAGCTACAATAGCACCATCAGGGAGCAGGGCTCAGGGCGCTGATGTGTTACGTTATCAGAGAAGCCCATCTGTCCCGCCTTTGCAGACGACATACAGTCAAGACCATATGGTAACACATGTATTGTGTATAATATTAGTGTAAATAATGCAGTTACAGTCAGTGATGCAGACCTGTAGATTACGCCACGGTAGCCGAGATGGGGTTGAGGTTCGCGGAGTTGATGGGCGGGGGGGGTAAGCATGGAACTGCGGCCCCAAGCTCATACGTATGGGGGAGGAGTTGTATCCGCCTTTTGCCCGCAGGCAAATCGGTAGATCTCCTGATTACAGACGTAGAGTGGATGGACTAATATAGACGGCGGGGCCGGGTCGTAGCAGCCTTAACCATTGCAAAAGGGAAGGAACAAGAGAGATGAAGGTCTGGAAGAAGATAGGCCTGGTGGTGCTGGCGGCAGTGGTGCTGGGGGGGGGTTATTTGACCGTCAGCAAGGTAATGGGTTCCGGGGACTCGTCTGTCGGCGCGAGAGAGAGGGTAGAGGTGGTGCGGGATAGTATGGATGTGACGGTGAGCGCCAGTGGACCGGTAGTCGCAACCCGCCAGGCGAGCCTCTCTTTCGACTCCGCGGGCACTGTTGTGGAGCTGAGCGTGGAGCTGGCTGACAGGGTGAAGGAAGGACAGGTCTTGGCCAGGTTGCAGACCTCCTCCTTGGAACGGCTGGTGTCCCAAGCGGAGGCCGGTGTTAAGACCGCCCAGCTAAATCTGGAGAAGGCCCAGGATCCGTTTGATGAGAATGACCTTGCACAGGCAGAGGCGGCGGTAGCACAGGCGGAGGCCGGTGTTAAGACCGCCCAGCTAAATCTGGAGAAGGCCCAGGACCCGTTTGATGAGAATGACCTTGCACAGGCGGAGGCCGGTGTTAAGACCGCCCAGCTCAGCCTGGACAAGCTGCTGGACCTCTACGATGAGGGGGACATCGCCCGGGCGGAGGCCGCCGTGAGTAGTGCCCAGGCCGCCCTCAAGACCGTGGAAGATGCGCTCAAAGACACCCGTGAGCTATATGATGATAATGACCTCGCCAATGCCCAGGCATCGGTGCGCAACGCAACAGTGGCCCTGGAGAACGCCCGGCTAAGCCTTGAAAGCACCCTGGTGGCCCAGGCCTCCGCCGTCACGGTGGCCGAGAGCGCCGTGTCTGACGGGGAGAAGGCATACAGTCAGGAGATAAACAATTACTATATCCAGGGTTGCTCGCCGCAGGCTTGCTCGCAGACAGCGCCGGAGAAACTGGTGGGGAGTGGGGTAGTGGACGAGGTGGTTACGGCATGGCGGAACCTGGAGAAGGCCAGGAGTGACCTGGAGGTCGCCCGTATAGCACAGACCACGGCAATCGCCGTCGCTGAAAACGTCGTAGACAGGGCGGAGGTCACTCTTGTAAATGCCGAGGAATCCTTGGCGGATGTAATAGAGGGGGCGGATGCCATTGATATTGAGATAAGGGGGCTTCAGGTATCAAGTGCCGAGGCCGCCCTGAGCCAGGCCCAGTCCGCGCTGGCAGACATAAAGGGAGGGGCCGATGCCCTGGATATAGAGCAGAGCAAGGTGCAGGTGGAGAGCGCCCAGGCCGCACTGGCGGACATGAGGGCTGCTCCCAAGGCCGTTGACCTGAAGCTGAGCCAGCGGCAGGTGGAGAGCGCTCAGGCCGCCCTGCTACAGGCCCAGTCCCAACTGGCCCACATGAAGGCCGGTACCCGCTCCGTAGACCTGCAGCTACTGGATGTCCAGGCAAGGAACGCCGATATCGCTCTGGCGGAGGCCAGGGAAAGGCTGGACAAGGCCACCATGAGAGCACCGTTTGACGGCCTGGTGGCCGGTGTCAACAACAAGGTCTGGGACAAGGTGGCAGCCGGTGCCGTGGTTATCAGGCTGGTAGACCCTCAGGGCTTCAAGGTGGAGGCCACCGTGGACGAGCTGGATGTGTATCAGGTAGAACCCGGGCAGGCGGTCCATATCTCCCTGGACGCAATACCCGGGGATATCCTGTCGGGCACAGTGGTGTCCCTGTCCCCCGTGGCCCGGAGGGAGACCGGGGTGATAAGCTACAAGGTTACCATAAGCCTACAGCCCATAGAGAACATCACACTGAAGGACGGGTTGACCGCCTCCACCGAGATTGTGGTGGAGAGCCGCCAGAATATCCTCCTGGTGCCCAGCCGGGCGGTAACCGTTAGCGGTGGGAAAAGCGTTGTATATCTGATAGTTGATGACAAGGCGCGGGAACGCGTTATCAGCACCGGCCTGCGCTACGATGGACACATGGAGGTACTGAGCGGTCTCAATGAGGGGGATACGGTGCTGATGCGGGAGAGCAATGATTGAAATTGAGAATGTTACCAAAGTATATGGCATGGGGGCCGTGGAGGTGCACGCCCTTCGTGGGGTCAGCCTCAGGATAGAACAGGGGGAGATGGTGGCCCTTATGGGGCCTTCCGGGTCCGGAAAGTCCACCCTGATGAGCATCATCGGCTGCCTGGACCAGCCCACTTCGGGGGCCTATGTCCTTGATGGGCTGGAGGTGAGCAAGCTTACCGATAACCGGCTGGCCGAAATCAGGAACCGTAAGATAGGTTTCGTCTTCCAGACATTTAACCTGTTGCCACGGGTCTCCGCCATAGCTAATGTAGAGCTACCCCTTATCTATAGCGGCGTCCGGGGCAAGAGACAGGCGCGGGAGGCCCTGGAACGGGTGGGGCTTCTTGGGCGGGCCAGCCACGGCCCCGCACAGCTCTCCGGTGGTGAGCAGCAGCGGGTGGCCATAGCGCGGGCGCTGGTGAACCACCCCGCAATTATCCTGGCCGATGAGCCTACTGGCAACCTGGACAGCAAGGCCGGTGAGGAGATTATGGCTATCTTCGAGGAGCTCAACCGCAAGGAACGGATTACCATCCTGCTGGTAACCCATGACCAGGATGTGGGCAATATGGCCCAGCGTATCATTCGCCTCAGGGACGGAATGATAATCAAGGAGGAGATAATCCGTGAAGCTGATCGATAGCTTGGTGATGGCCCTCAAGGCACTGGCTGCCAACAAGCTTCGCTCGGCCCTGACCCTGATTGGCCTGGTGGTAGGGGTGAGCGCCGTAATCATCCTCATGTCCGTGGGCCGGGGAGTGCAGGCATCTATCACCTCGGTGGTCAGTGACCTGGGCTCCGATGTGCTCTTTGTCATGCCGGGCAGACCGGGGGAAAACCCGCTGTCGGCCTCCATGGCGGCCATGGGCAAAATAGACGCCCTGACCTGGGAGGACGCCCAGGCCATAGAGCGTTCTGCCGATGCCTCCTCTGTAGGGGCGGTAGCCTCCGTGGTAACCACCATGGTAGAGGTGGTGGCCGGCCGGGAAAGCAGGCTCGTGGAGCTGGATGGGACCACCCCTAACTTCAGCGAGATAATCAACTACGCGGTAGACCGTGGCATCCACTTTGACCAGGGGCATATGCGGTCCCGGGCCAATGTGGTGGTCCTGGGCGACAAGGTGGCCGAGACCCTTTTTGAAGACTCAGACGCCCTGGGACAGTATGTAAAGATAAACAGCATCAAGTTCCGGGTTATCGGGATTCTGGAGAAGAAGGGCTCTGTGATGGGGCAGAGCCAGGACGATGTTGTGCTGATGCCCCTTACCACCGCCCTGGCCAGGATAACCCAAGGGCTCACCCCCCAGGGCCAGCATATCATAGGCAGCATGCTCATAAAGGCCACCGGCCCCGGCGAAGTGGACGACGCCAAAGAGCAGATAACCGATATCTTGCGTAAGAGGCACCGTCTCCAGGAGGATGAAGATAGCGATTTCAATATCTCCTCCTTTGAGGAAATCCTGGCCATCGTGGGCACCATCACGGGCGTCATGACCCTGTTCCTGGCCAGCATCGCCGGCGTCTCGCTGGTGGTGGGGGGCATAGGCGTCATGAACATCATGCTGGTCTCGGTGAAGGACCGCACCCGGGAGATCGGTATCCGAAGGGCGGTGGGGGCTAAACGGCGGGACATTATGCTGCAGTTCCTTATTGAATCGGCCACCCTGAGCTTCAGTGGGGGGTTAATCGGTCTTGCTATTGGCTGGGGCGTGGCCCAGGTGATTTCTGCCGTGGGCAAGGAGTTCGGTATCGGTGCTACAATCTCACCTGACATCGTGGTGCTGGCCTTCTCCGTGTCGGTAGGGGTAGGCCTCTTCTCCGGCATCTACCCCGCCACCCGGGCCGCCCGCCTGGACCCCATAGAGGCCCTGAGGTTCGAATAAGACCCGTCCCGGTGGCCGCTCACCTGTTTGCTCATCGGGCCATCACTGGGCGCGCTGGGCTCAGCCCCAGCCCGCCCGTCGCTTTGCCCTTCTTGGCGCTGCCACCCACAGGGCAATGCAGGCGACAACAAACGAGACTGCGGATATCAGAAAGGCGGGTTGATAGCTGCCTACGGCCTCGAAGATGTAGCCCCCTAACCACGGGCCTATGGTGCCCCCGACGGCAAAGGCGAACCAGACGAAACCGATGACGGCACCCGCTCTCTGGCCCTGGAACATGTCGGTGGCCGCAGCGGCGATGGTCGGCGATGTCATGCCAAACCCCAGGCCGAAGAGAATGGGGTATACATAGAGCATCCATGGCTGGGAGGTATCCCGTATCAGCATCAGCACCACTATGCCTGTGACGCCGACTACCGTGCCTATACCGAAAGTGGCCTCTCTGCCGATGCGGTCAGAGACCAGGCCCAGCAGGGCACCCACCGACATAAGCACTCCAAACAGGGCCAGAACGGCAGAGGCATATAGCTTGCTGTAGCCCATATCCTCGGCGAAGGCGATATGGTGGGCCACCAGAATATGCTCGGTTATCCCCCAGACGGAGAAGGCACAGAGGCACAGCGCCCAGAAGCGGAGGCTCTTCATGGCTTTGCGTAGCGTCCAATCAGCCACATCCATATCCGGGCTGACCCCAGTGCCGGCCGCACCTGTGGTGAGAGCCTGTTCTGCATCGGGGACGGGGGGGGTGGGCGTGGGCTTGAAGCTGCTGCCGTGTAACAGACCTCTCTCCTGGGGGAAGTTGCGGATTAGGAAGGCTACAGCGGGCAGGAGCAGACCAGCGGCTATAGCGGCTTCCATAACAAATGCGCCTCGCCAGCCTATCCGCCCTATCAGCAAAGCAACCAGCGGATAGAGGAGATAGGCACCGCCGGAGCCAAAGAACAGCAGGCTGAGGGCCAGGCCGCGTCTGACCGCGAACCAGTTGCCTATTATCCTGGTGAAGGGTACCGCTCCCACCAGGCAAATCCCTACCCCCATAAGCAGCCCGAAGGAGAGGTAGAAATGCCAGAGCGCACTACCCAGGCTGGAGGTGGCGGCCCCCAGGGCCAGCAGGACCGCCCCCAGACTCATTGTCCTTCGGGCGCCTATCCTGTCCACCAGGGTGCCCGCCACCGGGGCGGTAACCCCGTAGGCCAGAAGATGCAGGGACAGGATAGCGGCGGCGGCCCCCCGGGACCATTGGAATTCCTCTAACAGGGAGGAAAAAACCACGGCAAATGAGTAGCGGACCCCGTAGGCCAGAGCCATAACAAAGATACCAACGACCACTATGACCCAGCCGTAGAAGAACCTGCTGGTTGCCGACGTAGCTGCTTCTCCGGGGTTATCCTCTATCAGCGGCCTCCCTCAAGTAATTGTATTACCATTGCCCCATGACCCTTGCCAAAGCCACCCCTTTCGGCAAGCAAGGGCCAGGTAAATGGCCTCGTATGTTAGCAGAGACTGCTATGAGCGGTCAATTCGCAGGATAGGACGGAGGCACAGCCATTGCTTAACGACCGCCGGATAGATAGCCCAGGGCCAGAAAATTGGTGGCTGCGTTTACCTCAGCGACCGTAGGGTATAAAATGGCATTAGTGTTCCCTGGCCCGGGGTGCTCATTTCAGGAAAAGGGCTTGGGGGCTTGCAGAAAGGGGGAACGATGCAGGGAATAAGGGACCGAGTTGCCATAGTGGGGATGGGCTGCACCCAGTTCGGTGAACACTGGGACAAATCGGCCAACGACCTCATGGTGGATGCCGTATATGAGGCCGTTGAGGACGCCGGCA
>JASLQE010000009.1 GCA_030744635.1 Dehalococcoidia bacterium
CTGGCGGGAGGAGGTGAACGGAGAAACCGTCTTTGTGGAGCCGGCGGTGGTGGACAGGACTACCTTCACCATCACCCGGCAAACAGTTGACCCTGAGTTCTTTGATAATGCCATCATCTCGTTGACCCCCTACCCCAAACACATAGCAGAGAAGTATGAGGGGGATGTTAAGGCTTTCACCGAGGCCCCCGAGTTCAACGAGCTTTCCTACACCGGAAACCTGGGTGCCTACCAGTTCGAAGAGTGGGTGCGCAACGATAAGTATGTGGTGTCCCGCAATCCTGACTTTTACCTGGGCCAGGAGGACGGCTCCCCCTATTTTGAGACGCGTTTAACCAAGCTCCTGGGCACCCCGGCCGCTATGCACGCAGCCCTGGAGGCGGGGGATATCACCACCGCCGGCATAGACCCCCCCCAGGTGGCCAAATTCAAAAAGATGGACCACATCAATGTATACACGACCCCCACAAGCAGCTACCTTCTGGCCGCTTTCAACATGCGTGACAATGGCTGGGAGGGGTTCAGAGACCGGAAGGTGCGCCAGGCACTCTCACTCGCAATAGGCAAAGATTTGCTCATCCAGTCCATCCTGCTGGGCTTCGGCGAGCCTGCTTTCAGCTTTATACCCCGCCCCTCACCATGGTACACGGAGGAAGGTGTTTCCAAGTACGGCGTTGAGCCCCTGTACGATAAAGAGAAGGCCAAGGAGCTGCTGCTGGAGGCGGGGTATGGCAGCCGCCAGGAGGATGGGGCCATAGATGTCCTTGATGAGGACGGGGAGCCCCTCAAGCTCACCGTGGTCACCAATTCGGGGAACAAGACTAACGAGTCAGTGGTGTTCCTCATAAAGCAGGAGCTGTCCGACCTGGGCATTGAGGTGGAGATGAAGTTCATTCCCTGGGCCACGGAGCTGAGGCAGTACCTTATGAACAAGGTGCCCGGCTCTGAGGAGGAGCCACGCTTCAACAACGGCCCCGAGGCGGTGAGCCAGGAGCCGTGGGACATGGTGGTGATAATCCTGGGCAGCAACCCGATAGCACCTTCCGGTTCCCAGGTGTTCTTCACCTGCGACGGGGGCCTCAACTTCTGGGGATACTGTAACCAAGAGGTGGACTCCCTGTTCCTGCGGGCCAAGTCGGAGGAGGCGGTTGACCCGGAGAACAGAAAACTGATTTATGCCCAGCTGTCTCAGCTTATGTCCGAGGACCTGCCCGCAGATTTCCTGGCATTCCAGGCGGCCAACACCGGCCTTTCTAAAAGGGTGCAGGGGCCGATAGTGCCCGGCATCAACATGGGGTGGAATTACCATCTGTGGTATTTCGCGGAGTGATAGGCGATAGAGGCTGCCCCCAGGGGGCCTCGGGGGGTTTGAGGGGTGGTGGTGAGGGGCCATGAGGGACTATATCCTCATGCGGCTTTTCTACGCTGTAATCATAGCCTGGGGGATTGTCACCATCACCTTCATCCTGCTGCGGGTGGCCCCGGGCTCCCCCGCCGATCGATACCTGCTCAATATGTCCGCCAAGGGGCAGGATGTTACCCAGGTGATAGCCTCCATAGAGGCCCGCTATGGGGTGGACCAGCCTATCTGGGAGCAGTACCGGGACTATGTGGTGAACCTGGTGCGGGGGGACTGGGGGTGGTCGCTTAGCACCAGCATGCCGGTGATGACCCTCCTACGCCGCCACTGGATTTACTCCTTCCAGCTCATTCTCCTGAGCAGCCTGTTTGCCTCGCTGCTGGGCATGGCGGCGGGCGTATACTCGGCGGTAAAGCAGCGTACCAGGACGGACTACATCGCCACCTTACTCTCCTTTATGGGCGTGTCCGTGCCCAACTTCTGGCTGGGAATCATGCTCATCCTGGTGTTCTCGGTGCAACTGGGCTGGTTCAAGACCTACTATGATACCAGCCTGGCCCTTTTCTCTCTGGACAACCTCAAGGCGCTGGTGCTGCCGGTAATCACCTTGGGCACCGGCATGATGGCCGGATACACCCGCTACGCCCGCTCCGCCACCCTGGATAACTTGCGCCAGGACTTTGTTACCGCCGCCCGGGCCAAGGGCCTGCCGGAGCGGACGGTGATAATCAAGCATGTCTTCCGCAACGCCATGCTGCCCATCAGCACCATCATATTGTGGGAGCTGGGCGCCATCGTCTTCGGAGGGGCTTACCTGACTGAAATCATATTCGGCATCCCCGGGCTGGGGCAGATTTCCTTCAACGCCATCTTCGCCAACGACTATGCGGTGGTGGTGGCGGTAACCCTTATTGGTTCCATGATTGTCCTGCTCACCAACCTGGTTACCGATATCGCCTACACCTATATGGACCCCCGGGTAAGGTATGACTGAGAGAAGTCCGGTGTCTTTCGTAATCCGGAGAAAGGGCCGGGTGTTTATCTCCCTCCTGGCCCTCTACGCCCTGGGGTTGGGGTTGGATGTGCTTTTCTCCCTGCGGGTGGTGAATCCGGTCTCTTATTTGTACTTGTTCATGGCCACCCTGGCCGTCCTCTACGGGGTCTTGCCGCTCTATAGCAACCGCCGCCTCACCGCCCATTTCTGGCAGCGCACCCGGAGGCGCCGGCCCGCCCTGTGGGGCCTGGGGTTCATCCTGCTGCTGGCGCTGGTGGCCCTGGTGGGGCCGCTGTTCACCCCGGACCCCACGGCGGTGGACTTTAGCCGGCAGAACCTGCCCCCGGTGGGCTTTACCATAGAGCAGTCTACATATGACCTGAAGACGGGGCAGTTCACATTCCGGCTCACACCCGGTACCTGGGCACACCCCCTGGGCACCGACGACAACGGCAGGGATATGCTGGCCATGCTGGTCTCCGGGGCCAGGGTCTCCCTGCAGGTGGGGCTGCTGGCCACGGGCATCGCCATCTTTCTGGGTGTGGTTATCGGGGTGGCATCGGCCTACTGGGGGGGATGGGTTGATAATGTGCTGATGCGGTTTACCGATATCATGATGACCTTTCCCTTCTTTCTGCTGCTGGTGTTCATCGTATATATCTTCGGCCCCAACCTGACCCTCATCATCGTTATGATTGGCCTTACGGGTTGGACGGGAGCGGCACGACTGGTGCGCAGCGAGGCCCTATCACTACGTACTAGGGACTTCATCCTGGCCGCCCGCTCCCTGGGGGCCAGCGATGCCCGCATCATCTTCGCCCATCTCATCCCCAATGTAATGAGCTCCATCATCGTCATCGCCTCCCTTTCTATCCCCGGGGTCATCCTGGCCGAATCCGCCCTCAGCTTTATCGGCTTGGGCGACCCCTCGGTGGCCTCATGGGGACGCATCCTCAACTCCGGGCAACAGTCCCTGGACACCGCCTGGTGGGTGGCCGTGGAGCCAGGGGTGGTGCTGTTCCTCACCGTCCTGGCCTTCAACTTCCTGGGCGACGGGTTGCGTGACGCCTTCGACCCCCGGAGCCAGATGTGATGGACTCCGGGCAGGCCATACTGGAGGCGTGCCAGCTTAGCTCCGTTTACACCACCCCACAGGGGGACTTGCAGGCCGTGGACAGGGTGAGTTTTGACCTGCGGCGGGGGGAGACGGTATGCCTGGTGGGGGAGTCCGGCTGTGGCAAGACAGCTACCATCCTCTCCGTGCTGAGGCT
>JASLQE010000010.1 GCA_030744635.1 Dehalococcoidia bacterium
ACCAACCTGAATGCGGGGGGTTTGGGGGGCTTTGCCACTCAGAAGAGCCATAAGGGTGGGAAAGGGTCAGCCGTGACTGGGATACCGGTAGTGTAATATTTGCCATCCGCATTGGTTTCGGGTTAATATTACACTCTTACATGCCGGAAGTAAGCGTGAGTTTCTATGGACACATACGGGGCCTGGTCCCCCAGGGCAAGATGGGCTTGGATCTGCCTGAAGGCAGCACCGTGGCCGATTTGATAAACGGTCTGGTGGAGGGGCTGGGGGAGCCGTTCCGGGAGCGGGCCTTTGACGAGCAGGGCCAACTCCTCCCGTCGGTGAGGATAATCGTGGACGGGGAGGTGGTGGAGACGCCGGACCAACCCCTGGGGGGGCAGGGGGCCAAGGTGGCGGTGGTGTTTGTGCCCCCAGTAATCGGAGGATAGCGATGGTGAAGACTACGACGGAAATATGGGAGGACGAATGGATACCCTCCGCTTGTAGCATCTGCTACAACCAGTGCGGCATAAAAGTCCACCGGGTAAACGGGGTGGTGGTCAAGATTGAGGGCAACCCAGACAGCGCCCTAGGCATGGGTAGGCTGTGCCCCCGGGGATTAGCCGGCATACAGATGCTTTACGACCCCCACCGGGTGAACCACCCCCTGCGGCGCACCAACCCGGAGAAGGGAATCGGGGTTGACCCCCAGTGGGAGCGTATCTCCTGGGATGAAGCCCTTGACATAATAACGGAGCGGCTAAGTAAAATCCGCCAGGACAACCCCCACAAGCTGCTCTTCTCCGGCTGTGTGCCCTCCATCGCCCCCCTGTTTGTGGGTCTGGGGGTATGGCGGGCGGCCTATGGCACCGCCAACGCCTTCCTCTCCGATGGACACCAGTGCGGCAATGCCGAGCACCTGCTAGCGGGCACCCTCCACGCCGCCACTACCACCAATCCGGACCTGGCCTACTGCAACTACCTGCTCATCTTCGGCTGCCATGTGGGTTTCTCCGGCTACTACGCCTACACCACCATGGCCCAGCGAATGGCCGAGGCCCGTTCCCGGGGGATGAGGGTGGTGGTGGTGGACCCGATGATGAACACCGCCGCCGAGAAGGCCGACGAGTGGCTCCCCCTGCTCCCCGGCAGCGACGGCGCCCTGGCCCTGGCCATGCTAAACCTGCTGCTGAACGAATACGGCATATATGATGCCCCATACCTTAGGGAGCATACCAATGCTACATACCTAATCGGGGAAGACGGCCTCTATGTCAGGGATGGGGCCAGCGGCAAGCCCATCGTGTGGGACGCCGTCTCCAGCATGCCCCGGGTCTTTGACGACCCCCTCCTGAAGGAGCCTGCCCTGGAGGGCAGCCATAAGGTGGGTGGGCAGTGGGTGCGCACCGCCTTTGATATGCTGCGTGACTCCGTGAGGGAGTGGACCCCGGAGGCGGCGGCGGCAGTCACCACCCTGCCCGCGGACACCATCCGGCGCATCGCCCGGGAGTTCGGCGAGGCGGCCCGGATAGGCAGCACCATCGTTATTGACGGCAAGGAACTGCCCTACAGGCCGGCGGCGGTGATATACTTCAAGGGCGCACATGGCCATGATAATGCCTGGGGCACCAGCCTGGCCATAGAGCTACTGGCCGAGGTGGTGGGGGCCAGCAATGTGCCCGGCTCCCTCATGGGGTGCAACCCGGTTAACTTCGGCCATCCGGACACGGGGATGCCCCACTACCAGCCGACGGTAGACAAGGATGGCATGCTGGTGCCGGGGCTGTGGTTCGGTATGAGCCAGCCGGGCACCACCCCGCCGCCCTTCCCGCCCCGGGACCCTCGCAAGCCCCGGTTCCTCAACCTCATAGACTTGGTGCCATGGCCCATCTCCACCTTTCTCCCCGTAATCACCAACACCCAGCCGGAGAGTTTCGGCATAGACTACAAGGCCGAGGCGCTGGTCAACTACGGCTCCAACCTGGTGATGAGCCTGGGCAACCCTGAGACCACCGTCAACGCCTTTAAGGACCTGTTCACGGTGTGTATCAACCTGTGGGTGGACGAGACGGCGGAGGCCCTGGCCGATATAGTCCTCCCTGACACCTGCTATTTGGAACGGCTGGACCCGGTGCCGGTGTGGTACCATCACCACCACCCCGTAGGCATGGGGGACTGGACCTGCCAGATACGCCAGCCGATAGTGCCTCCCGCCCATGAGCGACGCCACTTCAGCGAGGTGCTGCTGGACCTGGCCAACCGCCTGGACTTTCTCCCCGACTTTCAGGTAATGCTGAACCTGTTTTACGGCCTCAAGCCCCCCTATGCCCTAGACCCCGAGGCCGAGTACACCTGGGAGGAAATCTGCGACCGCATATATAAGGGGTGGTTTGGGGAGAAGAGGGGCCTGGAGTGGTTCAAGGAGCATGGGGTGCTCAACTGGAAGAAGCAGGTGGAGGAGGCCTACTGGAAGCCATTCACCCACGCCCGGGGCCCCATCTACTTCGAGTGGATAGAAGAGAAGGGCCGCAAGATTAAAAAGATTGTGGATGAGCTGGGCCTGGAGGACTGGGACATGTCAACCTTCAAAGCCCTGCCTCACTGGCGGCCGTGCCAGGCCCTGCAGCCCAGGGAAGGCTACGATTTGCAGGCCATCTACTACCGGGTGCCCTTCCACACCTTTTCCATGACATATGAGAACCCATGGCTGGACGAGGTATCCCGGCTTACGGAGCCTTACAGCTATTTCATAAGCATCAACACGGAGACGGCCCGCCGCAAGGGGATTAAAGACGGGGATGAGGTGTGGGTGGAGTCTGCGGATGCTGGCCGGGTGCGAGGGCAGGTGAAGGTGGTGGAGGGCGTCCATCCGCAGGTCGTGGGTATCGCCCACAACGGCGGCCACTGGGCGCGGGGCATGCCGTTTGCCAAGGGCAAGGGAGTGTTCTTCAACGCCCTGCTGGCCCTGGACCTGAAGCACACGGATATGGTCTCTTTCACTATGGACTGTGATGCCAGGGTGAAAGTGTACAAAACATGACGGCGTTTAGCTGCGTTTCCCAATGGGTGGCCGCCGTGGTGTCCGAAGGACTCTCCGCTTTGCGGAGTCCGACACTTTGTTCGGACCGGACTCCTACGGAGAGCCTGTCAAACCATGAGCTGCCACCAAAAGGACAGGCCGCTCGTCTTTCAAAAAGCTCAGGACAGCGGCAGATCGCTATGGACTGTGATGCCGGGGTGAAAATTTATCATGCGGGTGGGCGGGAATGAAAATGCTCGCTAAACGACCCCGTAAGGCATGAGGACGCCATGAGATATGTGATGGTAATTGACCTGAAGAGGTGCATCGGCTGCTACGGCTGTCAGATAGCCTGCAAGTCGGAGAACGCCACCCCGCCGGGGGTGTTCTGGGCCAGGGTGCTCAAGCAGGAGGCGGGCAAGTTCCCCAATGTGCGGAGGAGCTCTCTGCCCCTGCTGTGCATGCACTGCCAGGACCCCGCCTGCCAGCAAGTGTGCCCCACCGGGGCTACCACCAAGAGTGATAACGGCATTGTGGAGGTGGACTCCGATGAATGTGTGGGCTGCCGCTATTGCATGATGGCCTGCCCCTACGGTGCCCGCTACTTCAACGCCAAGGAGCGCTCCTATTTCGGACAGGGGTTGAATGAGTACGAGAAAGTTGGCTATCCCAACCACCCCACTGGGGTGGTTGGGAAGTGTGATTTTTGCCGCCACCGGTTGGAGAAGAAGTTAGAACCGGCCTGCGTGGCCAACTGCATGGCCCGGGCACGCTACTTTGGCGATGTGGATGACCCCAACAGCGAGGTCTCCCATCTGATACGCGAGAAGCGGGGCCAGCAGCTCCATCCCGAGCTCGGCACTGACCCCTCCGTGTACTACTTGCCCGCATAGAGGAGAGCGATGGCGATTTGGGAAGACCCGTTCCAGAAGCTATCCGAGGACCTGAAGACTACCCTGCGCCCCCAGCGGGAGTGGGTGGCGGGGCGGGGTTTGTTCCTTCTCCTAGGCCACTTCCTTTCCGGGGCGGGGGCGGGGACATGGCTGTTCTCCATCTATTATGGGCTTGCCGCCGGGTTGATGCTCAGCCTGGGGGTGGTGGCCCTTGGCGGTGTGGCCCACCTTCTGTTCCTGGGGCGCTTTGGGCGGGCTTGGCGCATAGTCCGCCAGCCACATAAATCGTGGATAAGCCGGGGCCTGCTGAGCATGGCCCTGTTCCTGGTCTGTGGAACGGCTTACCTGCTGCTGGAGCGCATCGGGGCGGTGTCCGGGGCGCTGGGTGGGGTCTTGCTGTTGCTGTCCCTGGTGGGGATGGCAGGCATTCTGCTCTACAAGGGCTTCGTATATGCTGTGTCACGGGCCATACCCTTCTGGAACACACCCCTGCTGCCCGCCCTCTATATCGCCTACGGGGTGCGTGGTGGTGCCGCTATCCTGCTGGTGGCCGCCGCTCTGGGGGTGGGTGGAGTGGAGCTGAGCTCACTGGAGTTTATCAAGCTCTGGGTTGTGGTCTCCAGCGCGGTGCTGGTGCTGATATATCTGGCGGGGATGAGCAGTTCCGGGGTGGCGTCCCGCCGGTCGGTTTCCCAACTGCTGGGCCTGCGGGGCAGCGCTTCCCTGGCGTTTTATTTAGGGGTGATGCTGCTCGGCCTGGTGGTGCCCATAGGTATGGGCCTGTTCTCCCACTACGGCACTGTTTTGCCGTGGGTGCTGGGGTTGGTGGGTGTGTCATCGCTGATAGGTGATTTCTATGTCAAGTACTGCGTGGCACGGGCCGGCATCTACCTTCCGCTGAGCGGCGAGTTCCCAGCACGATAACTTCCACCCCGAACGCAGTGCATAGTGGGACTCCCTATGGGGAGGTGCCAGCAGGGGGTTGGGGGGGCTTCTGAGGCCTGTCTGCCATTGGCTCCTGAGGCAGGCCCAAGGTTGCCTTGGCATCATCCACCAGACGCTGAAGATCCTGGCGCCGGTCGGCCTCAAAGCTTCGGGACTTGCCCCAGCCCAGGAAGCCGGTGCCGACGGCTACTTCATCAAGCCCTTTAGCCCCACCACCCTGATAACCAGGGTGGAGGAGGTGCTGGGGAGGGGTCAAGAGTAGCCGCTGTATGTGGGAAGCCCGAAGCACATGCCCGAAAGCGCTGCAGGCCCCAGATTCAGGCTGAGACGGCCGTCTAAAGGCACATGTCTGACATGTTTTCTGCCGATTCAACGTAAAGGCAGCATGTTGCCCTTATAGAAGCGATGAAAACGCATTTGACAATCATTCAGAATGTTGAATTGACCTCTATAGAAGTACACTGGCCCCCAACAAAGGGCCCCGGTGCTCTTAGGTTCTGGTGGCGGCAAACTGGCAGTAGCCCTCTTGGGGCATCTGGGCTTCAATCTCTATTTTGACCGGCATGTCCAATTGGGCAAATAGGGTCTCCAGCGCCGAGAGGCATGCGTGCTGGCAGGATAATGGCCGTGCGGCATCCCCAGCCTTCTCGGTAAGAGCCTGATAGATGTCGCACTGGGGCAACCTGTAGACCAGTCTCTGCTTGACAGGATAGCCCGAATGGCACAAGCTGGGCTTGCAATTCCAATTGGATAATTTGGGGGAGGTTGAGATGCGTCACATTCAGCAGCGCAACGCAGCCGCCCCTGGTAAAGCTGTGGAGTCCCTGGTGGGATTCGAACCCACGACCCGCTGCTTAGAAGGCAGCCGCTCTGTCCGACTGAGCTACAGGGACCCTTTTCGCCCGATTCTACAATACTTGCCACCGAAGCGTCCAGCGGTGGGGGGGCATGTGTGGACTCTTTCCGCCGTCACACTGAGCGGTCTTATATCGACAGGCTTTGTATTTCCCACCCGCCTGCCCGAGTATTCTCTCTTGGGGGCTTCGCCCCCAGAGGCCTCCTAAAGGGGGGTGGGGCAATAAAGCTATAGTTGGTTACCCTGTCCGGACAAAATATCGGACTCAGATGTTCCACCGGGAGAGCGCAGCAAGGGGACTAGTCCCGGCAGCACTGTCATGCTGAGTGCAGCGAAGCATCGCAGTTGCGCCGGGGTAGTTGGGTCATCTTGTCCCCCCATTATATTTTCCACTCCCCTGGGGTAAAATGGGCGCAAGAGAGCACGAGGTTACCTGATTGAAGGGGGTGCCGATGATACACTTCAACAAGCTGGTGGGGCAGGCGGAGTTCCTCAGCCCCCTCAAGGACTTTCAGCCGGACTCCCAGCCCATAGAGTACCGGGAGGACCCTCTGCTGGGGCTGACCTCCGTGGTGAGGACAGGCCGCCAGTTCTGGGGCTCCATGTACAAGACCGATGAGGCCCTGGTGCAGCGGATGTCCGACGAGTCCCGGGGATGGTGTTTCTTCTGCCCGGAGAAGGCCACCGCTGCCACCCCCCGCTTCCTCCCCGATTTCATACCTGAGGGCCGCCTCCAGAGCGGGGAGGCCATCCTCTTCCCCAACCTATTCGCCCAGAAGGAGCACAGCGCCATATGCGTTATGACCGGGCAGCACTACCTGCCTCTGGATGCCTTCACCCCGGCGCTGCTCTCCAACGCCTTCAAGCTATCCGCAGACTACATAGGCCGGCTGCACCGGGCGCAGGCCGTGAAGTATGCCGAAATAGGCTCTAACTACATGTTTCCCGCCGGCGCCAGCATCGTCCACCCCCACCTGCAGGTGATGTGCTCCGATATGGCCTACTACCTGTTGCGGGAGATGGTATCACGGGGGCGGAGACACCAGGAGCAGCACGGGCTCAATTTCTGGGAGGAGCTGGTGGAGACGGAGCGGCAGAGCGGGGAGCGCTACTTGGGCCGCATTGGGGGCACGGAGTGGTTCCTGCCCTTTGCCCCCAACCGGGAGGATGAGGTCAATGCCGTGGTGCGGGGCAAGAGCCACTTTCTGGAGCTTACCGAGGCAGACTGGGAGGCGCTGTCCGATGGGCTGTCCCGGGTGCTCCGCTACTACGGGGCCAAGGGGCTTTCCAGCTTCAACTTCGCCATATACTCTGGCCCCCTGAGGGTGGAGTTACCATACTTCTGGATGGGGCTCAAGATTGTCTCCCGTACCAGCGTACAGTCCATGCCGGTCAACGATGTATGGTACTCCAACAACATCTTAATCGACGGCTTTGTGACCGAGCCGCCGGAGGAGCTGGCCCTGGCGTTGAAGCCCTATTTCTCGTAGGACAGAGTGCTCGGGGGCTTGGGGAGATGGGAAGAAGTAGGGTTGTCTGGCGGCCTCAGCCTACAAACTTGTCCCACTGTGGATGCCTGGGGTACAATTACGCTATCGCTAAAAGGGGGAATCATTATGGCAGTGGAACGCCGCTACCGGACCAGGCCCATAGAGTGCTGGCAAAAGGCCAAAGAGCTTAGGCTAAATCACTACAAGCAGATAGTTTCCGCACGGGAGGACGGCAAGCTGATGGTCACCGGTGGGGCGGAGACGCCCCAGCCCCTGCTGACCGGACTGGGCGAATTCGCTTTCCTGGCCGGGGAGCCTTACGGGGCCACAATAGGCAACGAGCCGGAGATGAGCCAGCAGTGCTGCGAGGCCGCTGAGTCCAGGGGCTTCGCCCGGGACCTGTGTGGCTATATGAAAAACTACTGGGGATCCATGTACACGGACCGTTTCTTTTACGGCGGCCCTTTCCCACGCCCCGACTTCTGTTTCCAGCTACATTTCTGCGATTCCCACGCCAAGTGGTTCCAGGTGGTGGCGGAACACTATGGCGTGCCCTATTTCTCCCTGGACTACCCGGTGCTGGGCCGCCATGAGCGGAACGATACCCGGCGTGAC
>JASLQE010000011.1 GCA_030744635.1 Dehalococcoidia bacterium
TGGAGATGCGGGGCCTGGTGGCTGAGGTCATGCCCCAGGCGATAGAGCTTTCAGTGCCCCTCAAGGCCGACCTGAAGACCGGCACCAACTGGGGAGAGATGGAGTAGACAAAGCCTGCCTATCGCGCATTTCGTTTTCCCATCCACCTGCACGCAAGATAACTCCGGAGTGCATGGTTGCCAGTCCCCAGGGGGGTCTGGAGGGGCGAAGCCCCCCCCAAGAAACAATTCTCGGGCGGGCGGGTGGGAACAAATATGTCCGCTGAAAGACCTTACCCCAGCCGGTTTGCCAGACACCTCTAAAGGCGTATAATCTCGCCCTGTAGGAGAGCAATGCCCGAGCTACCGGAAGTTGAGACCATAAAGAGCGACCTGACTCCCGTGGTGGAGGGGCACCGTTTTGTGGAGGTGGAGGTGCTGAACCCCGGCTCCATCCGCCACCCTTCCCCGGAGGGGTTCCGCCGGGGGGTGGAGGGGCAGGGGGTGCGGCACCTGGGGCGGCGGGGTAAGTACCTTATTATACACTTGGAGCACGGCGACCTAGTGGTGCACCTGATGATGACCGGCGGCATCTTCCTCTCCTCACACCCCACCACCCGGGCCACCTTCCTGCTGGACGATGGCACTCGCCTCCACTTCGCCGACCGCCGCAAGCTGGGCGGGCTGTGGCTGGTGGCCGATGCCGCCCTGGTGGTGGGTAAGCTGGGGCCGGAACCGCTGGAGCCGGACTTCACCCCACGGGTGCTGGGGGAGCGGCTGCGGGGTCGCAAGGCCCCCATCAAGGCCCTCCTCCTGGACCAGTCCTTCCTGGCCGGTGTGGGCAACATGTACGCCGATGAGGCCCTCTACGCCGCAGGGGTACACCCCCTGCGCCCCGGCTGCGACCTTTCCTCTAAAGAGGTGGAGAGCATCCACGGGGCCGTCCGCAAGGTGCTGCTGGACGGCATCAAAACCGGAGGGGCCAGCGTGGACACCTACCGGCGCCCCGACGGCTCCCAGGGCCATACCCACCGGGGCTTCCAGGTGGCCCACAGGCGGGGCGAGATGTGCCCGCGCTGCGGCACCCCCCTGCAGCGCCTGGCCGTGCGCCAGCGCGGCACCTACTTCTGCCCCAGTTGCCAAAATGAGTAACCCTGCCGAGATGTTTGGGGAGCGCAGGCGGGCCAAGACCAGCGGTAGA
>JASLQE010000012.1 GCA_030744635.1 Dehalococcoidia bacterium
GAAAGGAGGATGTGTCACTAATGTACTGAACGAGTACACTCCATTGTCTCGGCCAGCCTATTCTGGTATTATAGAGGCGCTCAAATTTAATACGGGGGAGGTCTCATGGCCATTGAGGAGAAGCTGGAGGCCCTGAAGAGCCTCCGCGAGCAAGCCCAGTTGGGGGGCGGCCAGAATCGTATTGATGCCCAGCATGCCAGGAACAAGCTCACCGCCAGGGAACGCCTGGATATCCTCTTTGACCCGGACACATTCCAGGAAATAGATAGCTTCGTCGTTCACCGCGCTACCGAGTTCGGCCTCGCCGACCAGAAATATGCGGGGGACTCTGTAGTTACCGGTTACGGCCTCATCAACAACCGGGTGGCCTTCGCCTTCGCCCAGGACTTCACCGTCTTCGGCGGCTCCCTATCCGAAGTGGTAGGGGAGAAGATTGTCAAGGTCATGGACATGGCCATGAAAATGGGCGCCCCTATTATCGGGCTTGAGGACTCCGGCGGCGCCCGCATACAGGAAGGGGTGGTAAGCCTCAAGGGATACGGCGATATATTCCTGGGCAACACCCTTGCCTCGGGGGTCATCCCCCAGATTTCAGTGATTATGGGCCCCTGCGCGGGGGGTGCGGTATACTCCCCCGGCATCACCGATTTCATCTTCATGGTCCAGGGCACCAGCCAGATGTTTATCACCGGGCCGGAGGTCATCAAGGCGGTGACCGGGGAAGAGATAAGCCAGGAGGACCTGGGTGGGGCCATCGCCCATGCTACCCGCTCCGGGGTGTGTCATTTCGTTTCTGAGTCCGACCAGGACTGCTTGGAAACGGTGCGCCACCTGCTGAGCTTCCTGCCCCAGAATAACATGGAAGATCCCCCGCAGCATGAGGCGGAGGATGACCCCGACCGTGCCGATGAGGAGCTGCTCCAGGCAGTACCCGATGACCCGGTGAAGGCATATGATATGAAGCAGGTCATCCGCCGGGTGGTGGACTCCGTGGAGTTCCTGGAGGTGCACAAGCGCTTCGCCGCCAACATCATCGTGGGCTTCGCCCGGTTCAACGGCCGCCCGGTGGGCATAGTGGCCCAGCAGCCGGCCCACGCCGCCGGGGTGCTGGACAGCAACGCTTCGGTCAAGGGTGCACGCTTCGTGCGTTTCTGCGATGCTTTCAACATCCCTCTGGTCACCTTTACCGATGTCCCTGGCTTTATGCCGGGGGTGGAGCAGGAGCACGGCGGCATCATCCGTCACGGGGCCAAGCTTATCTACGCCTATGCCGAGGCCACCGTCCCCAAAGTATCGGTCATCATCCGCAAGGCGTACGGGGGGGCCTATGTGGTGATGAGCAGCAAGCACCTGCGGGGAGACATCAACTATGTGTGGCCCACCGGTGAAATCGCCGTTATGGGGCCGGAAGGAGCGGTAAACATAGTTTTCCGGAACGAGATATCAAAATCGGAGGACCCGGAGCAGACCCGGAAAGAGCTTATTGCGGACTATAAGGCCAGGTTCGCCAACCCCTACATGGCCGCCGCCCGGGGCTATCTGGACGATGTTATCGACCCCCGCACCACCCGTTCCAAGGTCATCAAGGCCCTAGAGATGCTGCGCAACAAGAAGGACACCAACCCCCCCAAGAAACACGGAAATATCCCGCTGTAGGTAGTATTGGACGATAAGAAGCGCATGGCCGCAGCCCTGGCCGGAATTGCTTGCTACATTGAGGGGGAGGCTACGCCACCCCCTACCGGACTCAATCCGTGGCTGCTGATGGGGCGCCGGGAGCAGATGCTCCGCCGGGACCCCCGCCGCTGGCGGCGGGGTAGAAGGGAGGTCTATGACTGCTCAGCGTGGAGGTAAGTCCAACTCAGTCAAGATTACCGATACCACTTTCCGGGACGCTCACCAGTCCGCCCTGGCTACCCGTATGGTGACGAAAGACATGGAGGCCCTGGCTGCCGATATGGACAAGGTGGGCTTCCACTCTATGGAGGTGTGGGGCGGGGCCACCTTTGATGTGGCCACCCGGTTCCTCAACCAGGACCCGTGGGAACGGGTCAGGGTCCTCAAGCGGATGCTCAAGAATACCCCGTTGCAGATGCTGCTGCGGGGCCAGAACCTGGTGGGATACCGCCACTACGCCGACGATGTGGTGCGGGCCTTTGTGTACCAGTCCTGTGAGATCGGCATTGATATCTTTCGCGTGTTCGACGCCCTCAACGATGAGCGCAATATGGAGGTGGCCTTCAAGGCCGTTCAGGAGTGCGGCAAGCACATCCAGGCCTGTATCTGCTACTCACTGACGGAGCGACAGCTGGGGGGCCCCATATTCAACATAGAGTACTTCGTGGCCAAGGCCCGTACCCTGCAGCAGATGGGCGTCCACAGCCTGTGCATCAAGGACATGGCGGGGCTGATGGCCCCCTATGATACCTATGATCTGGTAAAGGCGCTCAAAAAGGTGCTGCGTATCCCTATCCAGCTCCACACCCATTACACCAGCGGCATGGCCTCCATGACCTACCTCAAGGCCATAGAGGCGGGCTGCGATGTGGTGGATACCGCCCTGGCCCCCTTTGCCCTGCGCACCTCCCAGCCCGCAGTGGAGCCGCTGGTAGTGGCCCTCCAGGGCACCCCCAGGGACACACGGTTGGACCTGGCCCTCCTGTTCCGGCTGGGGCAGAAGTTGGAGGCCGTCGCCCCCAAGTACCGGGACTAC
>JASLQE010000013.1 GCA_030744635.1 Dehalococcoidia bacterium
GGCGGTAGAGGACGGGAGCTGGTCTATGACTGCATTTTCGCCGAGGAGGTGGAGTACCACGGCCTGCTCACCGCCGAGGGCACCATCACCCACCTGCCCCACGCCCTGCTGGCCTTCGGCTCGCCGGAGCATAAGCGGCGCTTGCTGCCCGCTATTTGCCGGGGGGAGCTACGGCTGTTCCTGGGCTACAGCGAGCCTGAGGCCGGTTCCGACCTAGCGGCCCTTCAGACCAGGGCGGAGCGCCACGGTGAAGGCTTCCGCATCAGCGGCAACAAGCTCTATGCCAGCGATGCCCACCTGGCGGACTACGGCTGGGTGGCCGCACGCACCGGCCAGGGCACCAGCCGCCACCACGACATCTCCCTGTTCCTGGTGGACATGAAAAGCCCCGGGGTATCCGTGACCTCCCATCAGACCATAGCCGGTTGGAACCACCCAGAGGTCTTTTTTGAGGATGTGTATGTCCCCACCGATGCCCTGATAGGGGAGATGGGCGGGGCCTGGAGGCACGTCATGTACGCCCTGGACTACGAGAGGCTCTTCCTGGCCAGCCCCGGCTCCGTAGCCCGCAGCCTCCATCGCCTGCTGGACTGTTGCCGCAAGGGCCCTCGTCCCCGTATGGCGGACCCGGTGGTGGCCCACCGGCTAGCGGAACTGTCAGTAGAGGTGGAGGGCACCCGCCTGCTCTACTACTGGGCGGCCTCCGGCTGCGCCCGGGGTGAGCACCCCCTACCCCAGGCCTCCCTGGCCCTGCTGGTGAAGCGGGAGACGGCCCGCCGTATCGACCGAGCGATGGTGGAGATACTGGGCCAATATGCCCAGCTCCGTCCCGGCTCCCCTTGGGCGCCCGCGGGGGGGGAGGCGGAGCACGAATACCGGGAGAATCTCTACTTCCAGTTCGCCGCCGGCGGCTTTGATATCACCCGCCATGTGGTGGCAGCCCGTGGGCTGGGGCTGCCCCGGACGCCCTGAGATGGACATCGCTCTTACTCCCACGCAGGAGATGCTCAGGTCATCCGCCAGGGACTTCCTGGAGAAGGAGTGTCCGCCATCATTGGTGCGGGCCGCCGAGAAGGACCCCCGGGGATACCCGCCAGAGCTGTGGGAGAGGGTGGCCGCCCTGGGCTGGCCGGGGCTGCTGGTGCCGGCGGGGTACGGCGGCTCCGGGGCCACGCTGCTGGAGGCGGCCCTGCTGATAGAGGAGGCGGGGCGTGCCGCCCTCCCCGGCCCCCTGCTCCCGGTGCTGTTCTCTACGCTGCTTTTGAGGGAGGCAGGCGATGCTTCTGTACAGGAAAGGCTGCTGCCCCCCCTGGCCAAAGGCGAGCTCGTCGTATGTCCCGCCCTTGCCGGGCCGGAGTCGGAACCCGTGCGGGCCGGACCCCACGGCACAGGCTACAAGCTGTGGGGCACAAAGCTCTTCGTGCCGTACGCCGACACGGCGTACGGCCTGATAGTTTCCGCCGATAGTCCTCACGGGGAAGGCCTTTTCCTGATTTACCTGCCGGCCGATGGCCTGGGCTTCACCCCGCTGTCCACCACCGCCCGCGACCACCAGTTTGAGGTGAAGCTGGATGGGGCGGCTGCCGAGCCGCTTGTTGAGGGAATGGCGATGGGCCGTGCGGTGGACGGGGGCACCGTGCTCCACTGCGCTCAGACCGTAGGCTGTATGCAGGCCGCCCTAGAGCTCACCGTGGGCTACTCCCGTCAGCGCCACCAGTTCGGCCGTCCGTTGGGCAGCTTCCAGGCGGTGCACCACCACCTGGCGGATATGTACAGCGACCTGCAAGTAGCCCGCCTGCTCACCTACCAGGCCGCATGGCGGCTGGCCGCCGGATTGGAGGCGGAGCGGGAGGTATCCATGGCCCGGGTGAAGGTCAGCACCGTAGCCCCGTTCGTCACCTCCCTGGCCCACCAGGTCCATGGCGGCGTCGGCTACTATACCGATTACCCACTGGAGCTTTACTACCGGCGGGCACTGGCCGGTGCCGTGGCCCTGGGTGGCGGTCTGGGGCACCGGGAGCGCCTGGCCCGCCATATGGCGGAGAAAGGGGAGGAGCATTGAGCACGCAGGAGCTGGTTTTTGAGGATGTGGAGGTGGGCCGGGAGCTGCCATCGCTGCGCAAGGAGGTTGACCGTGTGCACATGATGATGTACGGGGCGGCCACCTGGGACTTTATCCGCCTGCACTACGACGAAAGCTATGTGCGTGATAAGGGCTTCCCCTCCCCGTTGGTGGACGGCCAGATGTTCGGCGGCCACTTGGCCCAGCTTGTGATGGACTGGGCTGGCCCCAACGCCTTTCTCAAGTCATTGTCCTTCGATAACCGGGTCCCCGCTTTTGCCGGGGACACCCTCACCTGCCGGGGCACGGTGGCCACCAAGTACCGCTCCGGTGCCGAGCATGTGGTGGAGTGCCGGCTGTGGGTGGAGAACCAGCGGGGGGAGCGGGTGGTGGGGCAGGCCTCAGCCGCAGTGGCTTTGCCATCCCGAAACGGGTAGCTTCCCGTGGTACGCCCCCGGGTGGGAGCCCTGCCCCAGGGCGCGGCAAGCAGCGCCCCTACCGCCTTGGAGGTACTAGGGGGCTTCGCCCCCTGGAAAATAGTACCCGGGTGGGTGGGTGGAAAAGAATGGCGCTTAACACCCGTGCAAGGGGGCACAAGTTGTGGAGATCTTGCCCCCGCAGGAAAGGAGACGAGTCGGATGGCAACACATGGTCACGGTGATAACGCCCTTGCTCCCCTAGACAGACTGGACAAGACGGTGAGGGATGCACTTGCGTATTTTGAGGGTATAGGTCCTACAACCAAGGGGGGTGCCCATGTATGGGGTGCCTGGGAAGTACTGAGCCATTTCCTGTTCTGGCACGAGGCCACCATTGAGGGTATGCAGTCGGTAGCTCGCGGTGGCGGTCCCCACCGGCTGAAGGCGTCCGCAGGTGAACTGAATGCCGAGGCGATAGCCAAACATCAGGGGGCGAGCCGCCCTGATCTAACGGGGCGCCTTGGAGCGTTGCATGAGGAGTTGCGGCGGGTAATACATAGCCTCCCCAACTTGGATATACCCGTTATGATGCGGGTGGATGGGACCCTGCTATCGGGGAGACAACGCCTTGAAGCGATTGACTGGCACTGGGCCCAGCACATTGTAGAACTGGAGGCTGCCCAGCAGTCCTGATACAATGCGTCCCTCGTCATACCCTGCCTCCGGGCTAAGGCCGGGGGGGGCTTGTAGGGACAGGGCAAGCCCTGTCCCAGAGCACGGCAAGGAGCGCCCCTGCCCACAATGGGGGTTCCAGGGGGCGGAGCCCCTGAGGAATAAATACCCGGGCGGGTGGGTGGGAAAGAAAACGGCCCCACCCACCACCGGAGAATGGCCCGCTGCAATTAGTGACATGGTTCACTAATGGTTGACAGCCCTAAGACCTGCGGCGCATAATTACTTAGCGATTGTGGTGGAGGCATAGAATGGCATCGGTGTTAGACAGGCTTGCTCCCATAGTCCAGGACCCGTATCTACCGGCCCGCGAGGCCAAGGCCAAGGGGATGTCCGTGGTGGCCATAAGCCCCATGCACTTCCCCGAGGAATTGATACATGCGGCCGGGGCGCTGCCGGTCATTCTCCAGGAGAGCAATGAGCCGGTAACAGATGGGTTCGGGCATATATACCCCTTCTACTGCGGCTTCTCCCGCAGCAATGTGGACTGGGCGGTGAAGGGCAAGCTGGGGCTGTTTGACGCCGTAGTCATCTCCGATGTCTGCCTTCAGTTGCGACACATGGGCCACATAATGCGCCGTAACATGCCCAAGACCCCGTTCCTGTATATACAGTGGCCCCTGGAGGCCAGTGTAGCCCGCTGGCTGTCTTTTTCAGTGGAGCAACTGGGCCGCCTGAGGACACGGCTGGAGCAGATAACGGGCCACACGATTACCGATGATGCCCTCCAGAACAGTATCGCCCTTTTCAACCGCCACCGTGACCTGCTGCAGCGGGTGTATGACATCCGGCAACAGAAGCCGGGGGTGCTGCGGGCCAAGGACATGGTGAATGTGGTGCTGACTGGGATGGTCATGCCCAAAGAAGAGCATATCTCCCTGCTAGAGGAGCTTATTCCGGAGTTGGAAAAGAAGGAGCCCTCCGCCGACGGCAAAGTGAAGCTGTTTACCTCCGGACACTACTGCCAAGCGGTCAAGACGGACATTCTGGACCTGATGGAGGACCTGGGAGGAGTGGTGGTGGGGGATGATTTGTACACCGGTCGACGCTACTTTGCCACCCAGATGCCCACAGGCGTCCCGCCTATAGAGTCCATGGCGCGCCGCTATCTGGAGCTCAAGGTGCCCTGCCCCACCCGCTATGACCCCAAGCAGGAGTGGGGCCGCTATGTGGCCGAAGCGTCGCCCCAGTCCGGTGCCAAAGGGCTGGTGACCATGGTGGTCAAGTTCTGCGAGCCTCACATGATTTACTACCCCTTCCTGCGGGATGTGCTGAACGGGGCCGGGGTGCCCCACCTGATGATAGAGACGGAGCACGAGGTGGTCTCCCTGGAGGGTACCCGCACCCGGCTCCAGGCCTTCATAGAAATGCTTTCAGCTTAGGGGGACATATGCAGCAAAAACGGACCAACCGGATGGATAGCGTGGCCCTGGTGGGCCGGGCGGTGGATGGCTTCTACGCCGACCTCAGGGATGCCGGGGAACGCAAGGACGCGGTAGCTTTCTGCGATGGCTTTCCCCTACCCTTCCCACTCCTGCGGGCCATGGATGTGCCCTACTTCTACGGAGATGCCTACTCGGCCCTGGTGGCCGCGCGCCACAAGGAGAAACCCCTGCAGCAGGTTGCTGAAGACCGCGGCTTCATAGTGGAGGTCTGCTCGTATACTCGTAACGCCATGGGCTGTGCCCTCTACCCGGAGGAGGAGCGTGCCCAGGGGCACCCACTGTGGCAAATACCCCACCCCAGCTTTGTGCTAGTCACCGACCCCGGATGCAGCATGCTGGTGAACTGGGGCGATGCCGAGCGGCGCCAGTTCAATGTGCCCATGTTCCTGATTCAGCTCCCCCACTTCTGGGGGGATGAGGATGAGGGCGAGGCCATGGAGTTTACCGTGAAGCAGCTACGGGAGTGCGTCACCTTCCTGGAGGACATGCTGCACCGCCCCTTCAACTGGGACCGGCTCAGCGAGATAATAGCCGATACAAAGGTGGCCACCACCATCCGCAAAGAGGCCATGGAGATGTGCAAAGTGACCCCCTCCCCGGCCACCTTCTTCGACTGGGCCTCCGCCCTGGGCGGCGTCAACTACCTGCTGGGCAAGCCCCAGTGCCGTGAGCTCTACCAGGCCATCAAAGACGAGGTTGTCCAGAGGGTGCAGAAAAAAGAAGGGGCTGTCATCGGGGAGAAGTACCGGCTCTATTGGGACGGCATCATGTGCTGGCCCAAGCTGGGCGTCCTGGGCGATAAGTTTGCCAGCCTGGGCGCCTGTGTGGTTGCCGGTCGGTACACCCACCTGGGGTTCTACAACCTGCCGGAGGCGATGGACCCCACGAAGCCGTTGGAGAGTCTGGCCGCCAACGGCATGGCCCTGCACGCCAACCACAACCTGGACTGGCTTGTGGACAACATATCCAACCTGTGCCAGGAATACAACATAGACGGTATTGTATGTCACGCCCACCGCACCTGCCGTCCCCTGGCCGCCCCCCAGCTGGAGATTATGGACGGCGTTTCCCGCCGCCTGGGCATACCGGCCGTGTTCTTTGAGGCCGATATGGCAGACGAGACCTTTTACGCCGATGCCCAGGTGGACACGCGGATCCAGGCCCTCCTGGAAGAGATCGATGCCCGGAGGAAGGGCCGCTGACCGTGGGCTTAGTGGCCGGGGTGGATATAGGCTCCATCACCGCCAAGACGGTTCTCATGGACAGGGATGGACGCCTCCTGGCCCAAAAGGTGGTGCACCAGGGCATAGTTAACGAGACTGCTGCTCTGGCCTGTATGGACGCTACCCTGGGCGAGGCCGGTGTCGTAAAGGATGACCTGGAGTTCATCGTCACCACGGGTTACGGACGCAACCTGGTGAGCTTTGGCCACAAGAATGTCACTGAAATCTCCTGTCATGCCCGGGGAGCACACTACCTGCTCCCGGATGTGCATACGGTGATTGATATCGGCGGCCAGGACAGCAAAGTAATCTCCCTGGACGATGCGGGACGCGTTGCCGGGTTCAACATGAATGATAAGTGCGCCGCTGGCACCGGCCGCTTCCTGGAGGTGCTGGCGCGGGCGCTGGATGTGGCCCTGGAGGACATGGGCCGCATGTCACAAGAATCGGACACCCCCGCCCAGGTAAGCAGCCTGTGCACCGTGTTCGCCGAATCGGAGATTGTATCCCTTTCGGCCCAGGGCAATCCGAAGGCGGATATCATCGCCGGTCTCCATGAGGCCATCGGACGCCGCCTCCAAGCCATGGTGAAGGGGGTGGGGGTGCGCCCGCGGGTGATGATGAGCGGCGGTGTGGCCAAGAACCAGGGGGTGGTACGAGTGCTGGAGAGGCTACTGTCCACTGACATCTTCATCCCTGAGGAGCCCCAGATTGTGGGTGCGCTGGGGGCCGCCCTTTATGCCCTGGAAGAGGTGAAGAGCCCCACCGTGTAGACGGGCAGACCCTGGTTGGCACACCCGCCTCTCACCCGGCAATACGCCGTATGACCTTCTGCCTTTACAAGTCGGGCCGTTTCACCCCATAATCTATTTAAAAGCTGCCTTTGCCGGAGGTCGGGATGAACAACTTGGTATATTTGGACCACGCCGCCACCACCCCGGTGCATCCCCGGGTGCTGGAGGAGATGCTGCCCTACTTCACCGAGCACTACGGCAACCCGTCCAGCGTCTATTCCCTGGCTCAGGAAACCAGGGGGGCGGTGGAGGGGGCCCGCCAGGGGGTGGCAGATGTCGTGGGGGCCTCGCCGCGGGATATCGTGTTCACCAGCGGCGGTACCGAATCGGACAACGCAGCTATCAGGGGGGTGGTCTGGGCGCTACGCAAGCACGGCGACCACATAGTAACCTCCGCTGTGGAGCACCACGCCATCATAGATACCTGCCACCAGCTAGAGAAGCTGGGCTTCAAGCTCACCGTGGTCCCAGTGGACAGCTACGGCATGGTGAGGGTAGAGGATGTGGAAAAGGCCATCACCGATAAGACCGTGCTGGTAACCATAATGATGGCCAACAACGAGATGGGCACCATACAGCCCATTGCAGATATAGGCGCCCTGCTAAAGGAGATGTCCAAAGGCAAGCCCCGCAAGGTGCTCTTCCACACCGATGCCGTGCAGGCTGCGGGTGCACTGGATATCAAAGTGAACAAGCTGGGGGTAGACTTCCTCAGCCTATCGGCACACAAATACTACGGCCCCAAGGGGACCGGGGTGCTCTATATACGGCGTGGTGTGAACTTCCTGCCCCCGCAGAGCGGTGGTGGGCAGGAGCGCAACCGGCGGGCCGGAACCGAGAATGTACCTGGCATCGTTGGCTGTGCGGCGGCCCTCAAGCTGGCCGATGAGAAGCGGGAGGCCTATTTGAAGCACTGCGTCCCCCTGCGGGACAGGCTCATACAGGGGGTGCTGTCCATAGGGGAGGGGGTGCACCTGACGGGCCACCCGACTGACCGGCTCCCCAACAGCGCCAGCTTCTACTTTGACAATATAGAGGGGGAGTCCATCCTGCTCAGCCTGGACTTTGAAGGGGTGGCCGCCTCTTCCGGAAGCGCCTGCACCTCGGCCTCACTGGAGCCTTCCCATGTGCTGCTGGCCATGGGCATCCCCGCCGAGCAGGCCCACGGTAGCCTGCGGCTCACCCTGGGTTGGGACAACGACGAGGCACAGGTGGACCATGTGCTGGGTGTGCTGCCCGGCATAGTCAACCGCCTCAAGGCCATGTCCCCCCTGGTCCACCAATAGACTGGAGGAAGCAATGTATAGCGACCTGGTAATGGACCATTTTCGTAATCCCCGCAATGTGGGAACGATTGAGGACGCCGATGGTGTGGGCAATGTGGGCAACCCGGTCTGCGGCGATGTGATGCAGATGATGATTAAGGTGAAGGAAAACCGCATAGAGGACATCAAGTTCCAGACCATGGGCTGTGGTGCTGCCATAGCCACCAGTTCCATCTCTACCGAGATGGTTATGGGCAAGACCCTGGACGAGGCCCGGGAGCTTTCCAACAAAGCGGTGGCCGAGGCCCTGGGCGGGCTGCCCCCCGCCAAGATGCACTGCTCCAACCTGGCGGCAGACGCCATCCACCTGGCCCTGGACGACTACAAGAGCAAGCACAAGAATTAGGCCGCCGTTTGAGTCTGGTGACGGATGAGTGGCACTCGTGCTTCTGCAAGCTTGGCACAGCGCCCCTTACAGTGGCATATAGCTTGAATCCCATTCCGAAGGAGGTGTGATAATGGCAACGCTGCCTGAAGAGGCCATGGAGCTTTTCAATGACATGAACGCATCCAAGGCCATAGCCACGGTGGGCGCCGCCGGGGAACTCAACCTGGGTCCCAAGAGCAGCTTGGCCGCCGTGGACCCGCAGACCCTGGCCTTTGCCGATATCTTCGGCAGCCAGACCAGGCAGAACCTGGAGGCCACCAAAAAGGCCTCGGTTATCGCCTTCAAGAACGCCCCGCCCTTCCCCGGGTGGCGGGTGGGGGGGACCTTCCAGGGCTTCCAGACCTCGGGGCCGGTGTTCGATGGCTTCGCCAAGCAGATGAAGAAGGCCCTGAACTTGGATATACGGGCGGTGGGCATCATCAGCGTGGACGAGGTGTTCAACCTGACCCCCGGTAAGGCGGGCAAGAAGGCGTCCTGACTCCTGAGGCATGCTTAAGTTATGTCCGGGGCGCTCCGAGGGGGCACCGGCCCGCCCCTCTTGTAGTCGTATTAGGAGACTTTACTCCTTAACCGGCACGCAGCCGCAGCCGCAGTCAGTTGGTTTGGACACTGCCGCGGGCTTGGCACCTTTTTTCCCTTTATCCGCCATTGCCATATCTCCTTTCTCTTGTGGTTGACTCTATCCTGGGCCCAGGTGCAGTTTCAAAGCCGCTAAGTCATACAGCCACAGGGCTCTTGCGGCGGGCATACCCCCTACTCCCCCATTTGTGTCACCCGCTCGGAAAGCTCATGGCGATAGCGTTCCAACTCCATTCGGAGTGCCATCATCTCCTCCACCCTGTGGTCCAACTCGCCAATCTTGGCGGTTATAAACGGGAGAAGGTACTGTTGCAGGCCGGCGCACCGTCCATCCACCGCATAAGGGACGATGTCTTTGATTTCCGCCAGGGAAAGGCCCAGGAGCCTGGCCCGTTTGATGAATTGAAGACGGCCAAAATACTGGTTGGAGTATAGCCTGTACCCGGACTCGCTCCGCCGTGCCCTGGGCAGCAGGCCCAGGCCCTCGTAATACCTGATGGTCTTTGGGTTGAGCTGCCCACTGCGTGCCAGCCCGCCTATGGTCAACCCTGCATGCATGTGTTGCCTCCTGTCCGCCCTGCGGCTCAACT
>JASLQE010000014.1 GCA_030744635.1 Dehalococcoidia bacterium
CCCTAACTTTTGCGCTGCTCTCTTCGTATCTTCAAATTCTCTAAACATAGCTGTATTATATACCTATGCGATAGTGTTGTCAAGAGGGTAGGTATAATCAGGTTGCCCCTTACCGTCGGTATATCTCTGTGGTATGAGACAAGGTGATGGGATGTGATGCAAGGGCACTCTCTAACAAGAATATGGAGTTGATTAGTTCACTGAGTAAAGAAATGCTGTAAGGGGGGAAAGAGAAAGATGACAATCGAGATTAAGGGGCATACAGAAAGAGGCACGGCCCTACAGGGCAAAGGCCGTAGCGCCGCCGGGATATATGAGACGCAACCCTACTATCAGCGCTTCAACCAGAAGAACAATATGACCCGTCAACCCTTTTGGAGCCCGGAGGCGGGGGAACTCACCCGCAAGAGGCACCACAAACTGAAGACGCTCATTGAGAAAAATGCCGCGGGCTATGGACTGATAGACTGGGCTTTCTACAACGGCTCCAACGCCAATATGGTCGGCACCGGCTTTAGCATCAACTGGCCCAACCGGAGGGGTAATTTCTGGCAGCCCCTATCCAGGCTGGCCCAACCCCAGGGGTTGTTACCTGCATATCAAAGTTACGGAAAAGTCCAGGCCGACCCGGCCACTGCAACTCTACTGGTGCGAAAGGCGGCCCGGCAGTTCGGCGCAGACCAGGTGGGGTTCTGCCTTTTGGATAGGAAGTGGGTATATTCCCACTGGTTAGACGAGGAGACCAAACAGGACTATCCCATCAAGTTCTCCGATGAGCCGGGGTATGACGCAAACTGGGAACCCGGCCAGTTAGCAGATAATACCCTGGTAATCCCCAAGGAAATGGAATATGTCATCGTCCTTATCCACGAAATGGACGATGAGGGCATGCGCACGGCCCCCGCCCTGACCCAGATGGCCACCACCCTCACTGCCTATTCCCGGATATCATTCACCACCGTCATGCTGGCCGAGTTTATCCGCGGCCTGGGATATAATGCCATACCCAGCGCCAACGATACCGCCCTCAACATCCCCCTGGCTATAGATGCCGGTCTGGGGGAGCTGGGAAGGAACGCCAAGCTTATTACCCCCAAGTTCGGCCCTCGCTGCCGGATTTCCAAGGTGATAACCGACCTGCCCATAGTGCCCGGGGAGCCAGCGCTGTGGGGGGTGACGCAGTTCTGTGATGTATGCCAGAAATGTGCCAGGAAATGCCCCTGTGGGGCCATACCTGCGGGCGGGCGGAGCTTTGAGCCCGTAGGCGTGTATAACCAGCGCGGCGTCCTACAGTGGCAGTTGAACCACCTGAAATGTTACGAGTACTGGGCCGAGGTAGGCACCAACTGCGGCGTCTGCATCAGGGTCTGCCCCTTTAACAAGCCCAGCCATTGGAGCCACGATATGACGCGGTGGGTTATCAGGCGGGGCATCCAACAAGTGGACTCACTTATCGTGCGGCTGGATGATGTCATGGGCTATGGTAGGTTCCAGAGTCCGGAAAGCTTCTGGAACGGTAAGGGAGTCTGAAAAGAGACCCCTGCTAAGCTAAAGCTGCCGTAATTTGGGGTCTAAAGCGTCTCTGAGCCAGTCCCCCAGCAAGGTGAGGGCCAAGACCATCAGCACAATAGCTACACCTGGAAGGGTGGCTGCCCACCAGGCAGTAGCCAGGTATTCCCGGCCCTCGGCAACCATGCCTCCCCATGGGTCTTTGGAGCAATATCCCGTTGTGGCCGTCCAAGAATGACGAAATCCCCTATGTCAGGAATGCCACAATAGTCCAATCGGCTGGCTAACCTGTTTACCCGTGTGTGTGGTGTAGGCGGCGATTCCGGACAAGCCCTTTATATATTTAACAAATTTCCGAAACTTGCCTGCCCTAAGGGACCCCCGAAAACAGCGCATCCGCATTCTCGCTCACCCCAAAGCTACGTTAAGATGATACCCCGGGTGATCCTCCAGAATGAACCTCAACCCGTATCCAGCTATTCAATAGCCTGGCTTATGTGCTTCCCTGTGAGAGATAGACTTCGGTTGTAGCCATATTGCTATGCCCCATTAGCTACCAAATGGCTCCTGCTCTTGAGAAAGCGCAGACTTGTAGGCTCGGCTTGCGTGCGTCCTCGGAGCTTACTTTCTGTGCATAAAGGCGAGGCATTTCCGGGGTGGTGTGCCTCAGAAGAGAGGCTATCCAGACCCTGCGTGATAGGCAGGGTTGCGAACGCACCGGGGCATTGCCCTACTCAGCCGCCCCGGCGGGCCACCATCTCCCGGCTCAGGTAGCCCCCCAGTATGGATAGGTCCTCGGTGGGCAGGTAGTGGGAGGCGCTGGCGTCGAAGAGCACCGCTGCAGAGGCGGGCATCTCTTCGTCCCCCAGATATAGCACCACACCCATGGGGATGTTGGGCAACACCATGAAGCGGAACCCGGCGTCCCCGGTGCGGCTCATGGGGAGGCCCCCCAGGCCCTCTCCAGCACGTTGGAAGCCTTCGATGTCGGTGCCGAAGGCCTGCACCAGAGGCCGTATACCCATGCCTTGAAACCTAGCGTCAAATAGAAAGGCACCGGGCAGCAGGCGGTATGTTATCCAGCTATCGGCTACCGCAGTGCCATCTGCGGTGAGCAGGTAGTGAAGCAGGATAAGGCGTAGCCAGGGTGATGCCGGTGTCTCCCCCTCTGCCTCCGTCACCTCCCCGGAAGGGAACGCCATGCGGAAGGTGCGGCCAAGTAATCTTACGGTAAAGAAACCGCTCTCATAGCTGCATCCGCTACGGGCTGCGGCTACCGGCGGGTTTAGGTCGGGGAGGCGGGCGGTGGCTATCTGGAGACCTTGCTGCCACCGTGTGCCCGGCCCGATACCCCCCCCGGTACCCCCAGGGAGTAAGCTTTGCGACATCTCAAGGCATTATAGCAGTACCTGCGGGAAGCCGCCTCATTACAGCGGTATCTTGTCTTTTTTCTATGGTATAATGATGTTGAGCGAGCCGGGGGTCTGTCTGACAACATGGAGCGTTGGTTCAAGAGCAGCTTTATATACCTATTGCTGGTGGTGGCGGCGGTAATCCTCATCACCAGTCTTTTTCCTATGTCCCGCCAGGAAGAAAAAGTGCCCCTGAACCGTATTCTGGAGCTGGCCAAGTCCGGTGAGATAATAACTCTGGAGCAGAACGGTAACTCCCTTATAGCCACCTCCCGCAACCCCGAGCTGTTCAAGATGAAGACCGCTTTTGTGGGCAGCACCGGTGAGCTGTACGAAATGCTCCGGGAGCAGGGAGTAACCATCGGGGGCTCTCAGGGTGTTGAAGTAATCGTCCGGGAGGCCAGCCGGTTCAGCCTGGGGGGCCTGCTCACCACCTTCCTGCCCCTCATTTTCGTCGGCGCACTGCTCTTTTTCCTGCTGCATCGTGCTCAGGGTGCCAACTCGCAGGCCCTCAGCTTCGGCCGTAGCCGGGCGCGCACTGTGGGGGTGAGCAACCGGCCCCAGGTGACCTTTGCCGATGTCGCTGGGGTTGAAGAGGCGAAGGAGGAGCTTCATGAGGTGGTGGAGTTCCTGCGCTCCCCGGAAAAGTTCCACTCGCTGGGGGCACGCATCCCCCGGGGCATACTGGTGGTGGGCCCTCCAGGGACGGGCAAGACCCTGCTGGCCAAGGCAGTCGCTGGAGAAGCCGCTGTGCCTTTCCTGTCCATTTCCGGCAGCGAGTTCGTGGAGATGTTCGTGGGCGTCGGCGCTTCGCGAGTGCGGGACCTGTTTGAGCAGGCAAAGCAACATGCACCCTGTATCATCTTCGTAGACGAAATTGACGCCGTGGGCCGCCACCGCGGTGCCGGCCTGGGAGGCAGCCATGACGAGAGGGAACAGACCCTGAACCAGATTCTGGTGGAGATGGATGGCTTTGATACCAACACCAATGTAATCGTCATCGCCGCCACCAACCGACCCGATATCCTGGACCCGGCCCTGCTCCGCCCCGGCCGCTTTGACCGTCAGGTGGTCCTGGACCGACCCGATATCCAGGGGCGCAAGGCCATTCTTGAGGTCCACGCCAAGGGCAAGCCCTTGGACTCCACGGTGGAGCTGATGGCGCTCGCCAAACAGACCCCCGGATTCACCGGAGCAGACCTGGCCAACCTCCTCAACGAGGCCGCTATCCTGGCCGCAAGGCGCAACAAGACCACCGTGGGCACATCCGAGCTTGAGGAAGCCGTTGACCGGCTCATCGCCGGACCTCAGAAGAAAAGCCGTATCATCAGCCCCAAGGACAAAGAGGTGGTGGCCTACCACGAGTCTGGTCACGCTCTGGTAGCCCGCATCCTGCCCAACGCTGACCCGGTGCACAAGATTTCCATAGTGGCCCGGGGGATGATGGGTGGCTACACCCGCCTGCTTCCCACCGAGGACCGCCACCTGTGGACCCAGGCCCAGCTATACGATACGCTGGCTGTCACCCTGGGTGGGCGGGTGGCTGAAGAGGTCTTCTTCGGCGAGGTCAGCACCGGCGCCCAGCATGACATTGAGCAGGTCACCAAAATCGCCCGCAAGATGGTGACCGAATACGGTATGAGCAAGAACCTGGGGCCCCGCACCTATGGCCGCAAGGAGGAGCTGGTCTTCCTGGGCAAGGAGATATCAGAGCAGCGCAACTACGGCGACAAGGTGGCTGACCTCATAGACGATGAAATCCAGGTCCTCATCCAACACTGCTATCAGGTAGCCAGGGATATCCTTAACCAGCACAGGGACAAGCTGGAGAAACTGGCCCGCCAGCTTGTTGAGTCGGAGACCCTGGACAGGGAGGAGTTGGACAAGCTGTTAGCGGAATTGCCGGCATCCACTACCCCCCCGGTCACCAAGGGGCGGGTCAGGCGCAAGGCCAGCATCAAGGGGAAGGCCGTGACCGGCAAGCTGACCAAGAAGCCGACACTCCAGCCGGCATCCTAAGGCCTCCAGTATACTGACTATGCACCTGAAAGTCCATTTCTTTGCGCTCTACCGCCAGCTTGCAAGCTCGACGGAGACGCCGGTGGACCTCCCCGAAGGCGCTACCCTGTCCCAGCTCTGGGAACATGTGCAGGGCATGTACCCCGGCCTGCAGGGATACCCGCTGATAGCTGCTGTGAACGGAGAGCAGCGCGATGGCCCCACCCCCCTCAACGAGGGTGAAGAGGTGGCCTTTCTACCCCCCTTCAGTGGCGGCAGCGACTCTCCGGGGATGCCCAGATGCATCGGGGCCGGGGGCCTGGGATGATTGAGCTTACCCATCAGCCCCTATCCCCCCGGGCACTCATAGACAGGGTGCAGAGCGGCCGCTCCGGTGCTGTGCTCGCTTTCCTCGGCGTGGTACGCCAGGAGACCGAGGGCCGGGAGGTGCTCTACCTGGAGTATGAGGCCTTCGAGCCCCTGGCCCGCGAGAAGATGCGTGAGCTTACCATGGAGATCAAAGCCCGCTACGGGGTGGATGAGGTGGCCATGTCACACCGCCTGGGCCGGGCGGAGGTAGGGGAGGTGGTCACCGTCATCGCCGTGGCCTCGGCCCACCGTACGGAGGCCTTCGATGCCTGTCGCTATGGGATAGAGCAGCTCAAGGCCCGTGTGCCCATCTGGAAGAAGGAGGTCTTCCGGGATGGGGAGAACTGGGTGGGAGGCTGAGGGTATATCCCGACCTCCACCCCGCTGTTGTC
>JASLQE010000015.1 GCA_030744635.1 Dehalococcoidia bacterium
GGGGCCTCTGAAGCCGGGGTCTTACCCGATTAGCTGTACCGCTATTACAATCAGGCCCACAGCAGCAAACAGGCCGGCCAGTGTAGTGTAGCCTATAAATCATTCGTTTTGGCCACCTTCGCGAGGATGCGCTAAATAGCGGCCGTCCAGGTGAAGGGTTTGAGCGCTTTGTTCAGGAAAGCGTGCACCCTGCCAAACATATGCAACCCCTATTGAGCTAGACTACACTAGGACACGCTCCATAGCGCGGGCGGGAAGCTGGTGTCCGATTCTCGGGCCTATTTGGGCACCCACCACCACACCGGGGACAGACAGTGCCACCACATGCCAGGCGGGCTGGGCGTGCAGGGCATGGGTGGCGGCACCGGCCAGTACGCTCGCCGCCATGGTATATGGTGGGGCGGGGCCTGTCAACCCGATGTGCGAGGTTGTTTAGCAACGATTGCCCTTCCTCTGAGGGTTTGTCTGCGGTTACCAGTCTGGGCTGCAGGCCAGGGTGAATCTATCTGTCCAGACCAAGCAGTCTGGCCGCATTGCCCCCCAGTATGGCGTCAATCTCCCTCTGGGAGAACTCTATCCCCGCCTCTTTCGCCGCATCTGGAGGGTCCTGGAAGTAGCCCATCCATTCGGCCTGGCTCATGTAGTTGTCCAGGGCAGGCCAGTCCGTACCCCACAGCACCTTGTGTGCCCCGACTATATTGAGCACGGTCCGGAGCGGTCCGTAGAACTCCTCCACCGGACGCCGCTTGGCCCTCTGCTGCCATCCGGCTACATCGAGGTACATATTGGGTTTGCCGGCGGCCAGCCGGGCCGCCTCCTCCCAGTAGCAGTCACCGCAGTGGGCCGCTATTACCGGAAGCTCGGGAAAGTCCACCGCCACCTGGTCCAGATGGAGGGGGAGGCTATACTTGCTGTAGAGGGGGTACATCTCCGGCCCGGTGTGGAACAGGAGCGGTATCCCAAACTCCTGAGCCTTGGCATAGAACGGGTACAGCTCGCGGTCACTGGGAAAGAAGCCGGAGCCGGGATGGAACTTCGCCCCCTTCATACCCCACTCCTTGACGCACCTCTCCAAGAGCTCCACGGCGTTGGGCCTTCTGGGGTCGATACCCATGAAGAGTATAAGGCGGCCGGGGTATTTTCCCGCCAGCCCGTTATGCAGGGCGTGCTGCGCCTCCAGGGATAGCTTACCCTCCCCTATACCCCTGGTGAGGCCGAAGTCAATCATGCTTATGACACATTTGTCTATGCCGGCCTTATCCAAAGAGGCGATAAGCTGCTCGCCTTCGGGGTCAATAAGCCGCTCCACCCGCTGCCTCACCCGCTCCTCCGGTCTCCCCGATACCGTGACCCCGTATTTTATGAAGGCATCGTAAAAACCCCGTGCCGGGTAGTCACTGGTCCACCAGTGGGCATGCATGTCAACAATCATTCTTCACCTTCGGCAGCGCGTTAATATGGGGGCCATGCGCTACCAAGTATGAAAGTATGAAACCGGTTGCCATGTCAAGTGCGGCAGACACTGTGGCGGCCCTGCGGCGTTTACAGGGCTTTATGTTAGAATGGCGGGGGAGGCCGCCTATAATAATTACCCATCTCAGTCTTACTGACTTCCGTAACTATTCCTCTCTGGAGCTGTCCCTGCCCCGGGGCGGGGTGGTGCTGGTGGGGAGTAACGCCCAGGGTAAGAGCAACCTGCTGGAGGCGGCCTATTTACTTTCCATCATGCGCTCTCATCGTGCCGGGGTGGAGCGGGAGCTTATCCGTTTGGGGGCGGAGGGGGAAAGGCCCTGGGCGCGGGTAGTGGGCCGTGCCCAGGGGGAGGCAGGCGGTGCGGAGATTGAGGTGGTGCTGCAGCGGACGGCGGGTGAAGCGGTGTCCAAGCGCATCAAGGTGAACGGCGTCCCCCGCCGTGCCGGAGAGGCGGTGGGTGTGCTTGCGGGGGTGATGTTCTCCGCCGATGACATCGGCCTGGTCAGCGGCCCCCCTGCGCTACGCCGGCGCTATCTGGATATCACCAGTTGCCAGCTAAGCGCGCAACACCTTGGCAGCCTGCAGCGATACCAGCGGGTGCTGGTCCAGCGCAACGGGCTGCTGAAGATGGCCGCCCAGGGGCGGGCCGGGGCCGATGAGATGGAGTTCTGGAACCGCGAGATGGTGGCCGAAGGTGGATACATCCGCGAGCACCGCCAGGCCCTAGTCCAGGCCTTGAACGGACTGGCCCATCAAATCCACACCGGGCTTACCCATGGTGAAGAGGCCTTGCAGATGGACTACCGCCCCAATCCTCTGGATCCCTCACCTGAAGCCTTCGCCAAGGCGTTGGCGGAGGGCCGGGGAAGGGATATGGCCCTGGGCATGACCCTGAGCGGCCCACACCGGGATGACCTGCGCTTTATGGTGAACGGCATGGATATCGGCATCTACGGCTCCCGGGGCCAGCAGCGCACGGTAGCCCTGTCTCTGCGGCTGGCCGAGGCCGCCTTCCTGCACGAGGGGCGGGGCCAGCCACCCGTGCTGCTCCTGGACGATGTCCTATCCGAGCTGGACGGCCACAGGCGCCATCAGCTACTGGCATCCCTGGCCCCTTATGACCAGTGGTTGCTCACTACCACGGACTCCTCCCAGGTGGACTCCCCCTATCTGGAAGAGTCAACCGTGCGCCACATAAAGGGCGGGACCGTGGGCCAGCCGCCTGGCGGGCTATGAGGACACCAATGATGCGGTGGGGCTGGCCAAGGGACCCGGCAATGATTGAAATGTGAAGTCCCAGATTGAATTATTCATTGCAGACCGACCTCCACATATGGTAAAGTCCTACCCTGCGCCGTGCTGAAAGGGCATCAAGGTTTGAGCGAGGGGAGTCAATGAAAAGAAGGAATTCAGTAGTTATTGGACTTACAGTAGGCATCCTTCTTGCATTCACGGCTTGCGAGTAAGACGGTGAGCGCACGGTGGAGTGGACGGGACTGGGTGGTTACGCAGGGTCCAACATCCACTTTGTCTTGGAACCGCTACCTGGAGCAAAGACACTGTCATCAGGAAAACCAAATCCACAGCAGACCTCCATAGGTGACGTGGACCACGCCATCTATAGCTTCAAGTATTCAGGTCCATCAGAGGCTGGCATGGTTGTGTACTATGTAGATGGCAATGGAAACGGTACATGTGATGAGCCAGGCGCTGGAGATGCCAGAGGAGTCCAAACATTCACAGCCGCTGACCAGAGGATTTCAGTAGAGTTCAACTCATCGGACGCTGTGCCTGAATGGGTATGCGAACGGTTTGCCGGGGCGTTAACTGAAGGGTCTTTCGTCGCAACACCCACACCCACTCCATTACAGGCAACAGCGACCCCCACGGTAACTGATACTCCGCCTACGGCCACACCCGTACCGTCTTATTCAGAGCTATACAGGGAGGAGGCTTTAGCAGCAGTCCAGAGGTTTTACGATGCCCAGAACGCCCATGATCAAAGGGCAATAGAGAGAAGTGTAACCAAACGCAGCCAGCTTTTCGTAGCGAGATGGGTCGAACAGCTCATTGATTTGCGTGAACAGATAAACTCCGAAGAAGATTATGAGCAGGTAGAGATAACAGAACTATCCGAAATTGAGTGTGAAGAGGAGTTGTGTAAATTGTGGCTGGTCCTTCACTACACATATCCCAGTGGGGCAAGTTTTGACCTCCCAACAATTATTCATGCGGTGAGATTGGAAGACGGGGAGTGGAAAATGGCCTTGGGGCATGATGAAGCCGACCCCTGAGCCCACCGGACCGTCGCATCCCATGTTGGGGTCAACTCCATTCCGTCTCACCATCCACAATTCCCTTTTAGATTGAGATAGGCCTCTATCTCCCACCTTGTGCCCGCCACCGGATACCTTCCAGAAAGAACAGCCCCTCTGGGCCTATCCTTTAAGGGACCATTGCGTTTATAATTACTACACTTGTCGGGAAAGGTCTTTATGACAAAAATCAGATGGGCACTCCTTGTACTGGTGATGGCTGCCCTTTTAGTGAGCGGTTATGGGTTGTACCAACGTTTCATCTCCTCACCGGAAGAGGTACGGGTGGGCCAAACGGTTGGTGTCCAGCGGGGGAACCTGGTAATCACTGCCGCCGCATTCGGCTCCATCTCCGTTCCGCAGCAGGTCAACCTCTCCTTCCCCACCGCCGGTATCCTTACCGAGGTGGGGGTGGAGGTGGGGAACCAGGTATCACAGGGGCAGGTGCTGGCCCGTCTGGATGAGGGGCCCTTGCAGCAAACGGTGCTTCAGGCCCAGGTGGGTCTCAAGAACGCCACACTGGCCCTCAAGAAGGTGAAGGAACCCTATTCGGAGGAGGATATCGCCCGACAGGAGGCCTCTGCTGCGGAGGCCCGTCGGGCCGTTGAGCTGGCCCTGCTGGATTTGCCCATAGTGCGCACCACGGGGGAAAAGAATGTGGCCGACGCCCGGGAAGCCCAGAGTAAGGCGCAGGCCGCCGTGGCCGAGGCCCAGCGGGCCGTTGACCTGGCCCTGCAGGATGCGGGTGTGGTGCAGGCCAGCGGGGAGAAGAGTGTTGCCGATGCCCAGGAAGCCCTGGACAAGGCGGAGTCCCCTCACTCCGAAGAGGATGTGGCCGCCGCCACGGAGGCCGTGGCGCAGGCGGAGCGCGCCCTGGAGCCAGCCAAGCAGGATGTGTCCGTACTACAAACCACAGGTGAGCGCAGCGTATCGGACGCCCAGGAGGCCATGGACAAAGAGTTAGACAGCTATAAGAAGGTCATGTTGAGCTACCTGGGCGAGGAGCTGAGCGACGATGAGTTGCTGGCGGACCCCAGAACCTATTTCCTCTGGGTAACCGAGATACAACAACCCCTGGATGACGCCTATGAGAACCTGATGAAGGTCAAGGAGAACCTGGACCTGGCCATACTTCAGGCGGACAAGTCCCTGCGAACGGCCCAGAACTCCTTAGCCAGGGCCGAGGAGACGCTGCGGCAGGCCCGGGTGCGGCTGGCGGATATGACCCCGGACGCTGACGATGTTGCCAAGGCCCAAAGGAACCTGGACCTGGCCATACTTCAGGCGGACAAGTCCCTGCGGGCGGCCCGGAACTCTGTAGCCAGGGCCGAGGAGACGCTGCGGCAGGCGCAGGCCAACCTCATCCAGGTGGAGGCGGGTCAAGGAGTGGAGCTGGCCGAGCTTCAGGCGAACAAATCGCTACAGGCGGCTCAAAACTCGCTGGCCAGGGCCGAGGATACTCTGCTGGCCGCCACCGTCGTACTGGCTGAGATGAAGGCCGGGCCTGATGAGGACGAAGTGGCCGTCAAGGAGCTACAGGTCTCCCAGGCGCGCTTCTCCTTAGAAGAGGTGGAGGCCGACTTGGTAGCGGCTCGTCTGCTATCCCCCTTCCCCGGTGTAGTGGCCGAGATGCGGGCCGAGGTGGGGGACAGGGTAGCTACCGGGGCACCGGCGGTGGTGGTGGTAGACCCAGCGGTGGTGGAGGTCTCCGCCACCGTGGATGAGGTGGATGTTGCCAGGATAAGGGTGGGGCAGCCGGCCATCATCACCCTGGATGCCATCCCTGAAACAACGCTTCGGGGGCAGGTGAAGTCCATCTCGCCCGTCGCCCAGGTGCAACAGGGGGTGGTGGGCTATCCCGTGGTGATAAGCATCGCTACTGGGGGAGCACCGGCAGGGGGTGGCTTTCCTTCACGAGGTGGACGGACCGGTCGGCCCCCCGGTCAGCCCCAGGAAGCACCCGGCGGGGGAGGGCCAGATGTGCAGCCCCGGGAAGGGATGTCCGCCTCCGTGGAAATAGTGGTGGAGATGAAGCGGGGTGTGCTTCTGGTACCCAACCGGGCGGTGCACTCGGCCCAGGGTAGCCAGGTAGTGTCCCTGGTAGCGGGGGAGGTAGTGGAGGAGCGCCCGGTGGAGGTGGGGCTGAGCGATGGCCTTAATACAGAGATAATATCCGGACTTCAGGAGGGGGACGAAGTGGTGCTGCCGGAATCCGCCGTTATCACTCCCCGGGGTGGCGGTCCGGGTGGCTTTGGTGGTGGGGGGAGAATGTTCCGATGACGCCCCAACCAGCGGATAGGAGCGAAGCGTGAGGCTCCTGGATAACTTCCGCATGTCTCTGGCGGCGGTGTTGGCCCATAAGCTGCGCTCCGCACTGACCGTCCTGGGCATCGTCATCGGCATCACGGCCGTAATCTCCCTGATGTCAGTGGGCCAGGGGGCGCAGCAGCAGGTGACGGAGAATATCCAGTCCCTGGGCAGCAACCTGCTCTTTGTCCAGGCGGGGGCCGGGCGGCAGCAGGGGGGGGCGGTGCGCTCGGCGGTTGGTTCCGGTTCCGCGCTTACCCTGGACGATGCCGGGGCGGTGGTAGCTGCCCCCGGGATTGTGGCGGTGGCCCCCCAGGTGACGACTTTTCAACAGGTGGTGGCTGGCAGCCAGAACAGTGCGGTCCAGGTGCTGGGTACCACTCTGGAATATGAGAGTGTGCGTAACCTGACTCTGGCCCAGGGCGAGTTTATCACCGAGAGCCATGAGCGGGCACGATCCCTGGTGACGGTGCTGGGCAGCAATGTGGCCGCCACGCTGTTCCCGGATACATCACCCGTGGGGCAGACTGTGCGCCTGGGGCGGCGGCCCTTCCGCGTGATTGGGGTGCTGGAGCCCATGGGGGGCGGCTTCGGGGGCTTCCAGGACGATGTAATGATAGTGCCTGTCACCACAGCCATCTACCGGCTACAGGCCCAAAGGGGCCTGGCGGGCAGTCCCCGTATTCAGACCATCTATGTACAGGTTGCCGATGAGGTTGACCAGGACCTGGTCAAGGAGTCGGTGGCCGATATCCTGCGCCAGGAGCACCGCATCGTGGGCGAGGACGATTTCATCATCACCAGCCAGGAGGATATCCTGGAGACTGTGAGCCAGGTAACGGGGGTGTTTACCATCGTGCTGGGGGCCATTGCGGGCATCTCCCTGTTGGTGGGCGGTATCGGGGTGATGAACATCATGCTGGTGTCCGTCACGGAGCGCACCCGGGAGATAGGCATTCGCAAGGCGGTGGGTGCCCGGCGGCAGGACCTGATTCTCCAGTTCCTCATGGAGTCCATGCTGCTTACCCTGTTCGGTGGTGCACTTGGGGTGACCGCCGGCTGGGGTCTGGCCCGGTTGATGAGCGGGGTCAACATTCAGGGGCAGTCCCTGGTCACAGTGGTCTCGCCGGACATCGTGCTGCTGGCGTTGGCGGTATCGGTGGGGGTGGGTCTCTTCTTCGGGGTCTACCCCGCCACCCGCGCCGCCCGCCTGCACCCCGTGGAAGCCCTCAGGCACGAGTAGGGTGAGCAGCGTAGAAAGACCGTCGGAACACTGCTGTTTCGGTCTGTGTAGGGTCAGCACCCATGCCTTCTCTTTCTTCGTAGCTCTAAAATAGCGGCCTCGTGCGGCCTCGGTGTATTCTCGTATGCTGCCTCGTGTCATACTCCCCTCTCTGGGCAACACTTTTATTGAGGCAACGATACCATCTTCGGTAACTTTTATTATGAGTCAATTCGTGGACTTGACGGGGAGGCGAGGGGATATTACACTGAATACGGCTTTTGAAAGGAGTTTTATGGCAGTAGCCAGCTATCTTGAGCGATACCGTTACGCACGCTATTCCCTGTTCCACTGGAGGTATGAGTTGGGAGTAGCCCAAAAGCTGGGCCTGGCCCTGGGCCTGGCTGCCGTCACCGGCCTGGTGGCCCAGCTACGGGTGCCTTTGCCGTTCACCCCAGTGCCCATAACCGGCCAGGTGTTTGCGGTGCTGCTAACAGGGGTGCTGCTGGGAAGATGGTACGGCGGACTATCCCAGGGCCTGTACGCCGCCATAGGCGGCGCCGGCGTGGGATGGTTCGCGGGATGGAACGGAGGCCTGAGTTACCTTACGGGTGCCACCGGGGGCTATATCCTGGGTTTTATAGTGGCTGCTTTCACCATCGGCTGGCTTACAGACCGCAGCGTTAGCATCCGCAGTTTCTTCCCTCTGCTTGCTCTTATGCTTGTAGGGGTTGGCATAATATATCTATTTGGCGCCGTGTGGCTATCTATAGTGCTGGGCACGGGTCTGACCAAGACGCTGTCTCAGGCCGTGTTTCCCTTTATCCCGCTGGACCTGGTCAAGGCAGCGGCGGTGGCCGGTATCGCCTATGCCCTCTTACCGAAGGCAGCCTTTAACGGTGAGGTGGACTCGCTGCGCTACCTGGACCGACGGTATTAAGATTGGATATAACTTATTCAGGCCACTCCTGCTTCCATCTGCTTGGGCGCACCACAGATGTCATAACCGACCCGTTCCCTCCCGAAACGGGTCTTACCCTAAACGGAGCTTCAGCCAATATCCTCACTGTTAGCCACGCCCACCAGAGACACTGCTACACTGAGGGTGTGGCCGGCGAGGGAAGGGTGGTAGCCGGGCCTGGGGAGTACGAAGTCCGGGGCGCCATCATCCAGGGCATATCCTCCTTCCACGATTCCGAACGCGGTAAAAGCCGAGGAAGGAACACCGTATTCATACTGGAGATGGATAGCCTCCGACTGGCCCACCTGGGTGACATAGGCCACATGCCGGACGCCAAGCTTATGGAGGCCCTTAAAGGGGTGGATGTGCTCTTCCTACCTGTGGGTGGCCACTCCACCATCACCCCTGAGGAGGCCGCCCAGGTAGTGCGCCAGCTGCGCCCCCGGGTGGCAATACCCATGCACTATGCTACCGGCACTTCCCGCAGCCCCCTATGTGGGGTGGAGCGCTTCCTGAAGGCGGTTGGTGCCGGAACCGGCGAAGGCGACAACTCTACCGTTGCCCGCCCCCGCTTGTCCGTGTCCCTCTCCACCCTACCCCCGGCACCTCAAATAGTGGTGCTGGACTGCTCCCGATAGCTAACTATCGGTAGAAGGCCCCTTTCCACGCAGTAGTGCCTTGTGCCCACCAGTTTATGCCCAGTCATTGGTCTTTGCCGGTGGCATGGGCGCCGAAAGGGGGTGTAGAGATACATCTGTCTTTTGTTAGCTTCTGTGGTTTACCAAACAGGAAGGGGGCCGATACATCGGCCCCCTTCATTGGGTTTTCCGTATGTTGCGGTCTTAGGCCGCTGCCCGGGGCTTGCGTGCGAGAATCATGGCAATTACGGCCACTATCAGGGCCAGTATCGCCACTACGAAGGCAAAGCCCAGCAATGTGTTGGAGGCTGCCTGTCCGGTAGCTCCGGTAGCTCCGGTAGCTCCTGTGGCTCCGGTAGGTCCGGTAGGTCCGGTAGGTCCGGTATTTCCGCTGGGTCCGGCAGGTCCGGCTACTCCGGTAGCTCCGGCGCCTCCGGTTGGGCCGGCAACACCACGTGCGCCTTCAGGTCCCCTCGGGCCCATGGCGCCGGCTTTTCCGGCAGGGCCGGCAGGGCCAGCCACTCCAGCTACACCCGATGTAGCCTTGAGGGTAAAAGTAGCGGTAGCAGAGCTACCCGCTGTGTCCGAAGCGGTGATTGTGTATTCACCGGCATCGGAGCCGGCAGGAGGGGTCACGATTGCGGAGAATGTCCTGCCAGGGCTTGCGGCCAGCAGAGCTGGGGACGTATCCATGTTTACAGCGCCCCACTTGACGGTGATATCGGTCCCGCCAACAAAGTTGGTGCCTGTCACCATGAACACTCCGTCTCCCTCGGAGGGGCTGAGGGTGATAGCTGCATCCTCCAGTGGGATAGAAGAGCCATTAAGGTCTAGGTTCTTGTTGAGCCCCGCACTCCAGTTTGTTACCTCCAGGGTCGCCTTGCCGCCAACGGTGAATGTCACCGTCGCGGTCTCATATGCGTCCCCACTCCCCTCCACAATATTCATACTGTACGTGCCGCCAGAGGTTGTTACCGTTTCCGGTGTAGTAGTTGCCTGTTCTCCATCAATGATGGCCACCACCTGGCTGCCATCGGGGGCCGCCACTCCGTCTATAGTAGCGTCACCATAGACTCCCATTACCGCAGGCTGGGCCCAGGCAATGGCTGGCGTGAGGAGGACCAGGGCGGCTACCGTTAAGGTAACCAGAATTTTCAGCTTGGTCATCCATTCCTCCTTAATTGTGCCTCAGGTGGGTATAATGGCCCCCCGGTTTCATGGGGGGCCATTCCCATAACAAGTTTAGCTGCCTAACCAGCCAATCAGGTTCCACCCTGCCTCTAGTTCATAGATGCCGGGTCCGAAGACGAGGGTAGCGGCTTCGCTCATGTTTATCCAGTAGCCTTTACCCTTCTCCAGTTTGCTCAGGTCGCTGACGGACGCTGCGGCGGGATCGTATTTTAGCCAGGTCTGGTCAGATGCGTCAAATGTCCAGACGATGGAGAAGCTGCCCTCTATATTCTGCAGGGCCGATGCCACAGTTTCCACGGCCGCCTTAACGGTGAAGTCTTTGGACTTACTTGTGGTGCCGTCGGATAAGGTTAAGGTGGCGATGCCTGTGCCGCTGGAGGGCACGACAACGCTGCCACTAACATTGCCTAAGCTATCGCTCACTATCGCAGTAGGCGACGTGCTTATGATAAAGGCAGTGCCGCCTGGGCGGGTGAAGGTAACGGTCATAGTGGTATGGCCGCCATAGCCAGACCCGGTGAAGTCAACGGTGGTGCCCGGAGGTCCAGTAACTGGATCCAGTGTCATGGAGGCCCTCAGCACCTTGAAGGACTTGGTACCCGTGTTGCCGTCAGCATCGGTGAAGGTGATGGTGTTGGATTTCTCACCGGGGCCGAAAGCCGTTGGGACGGTAAACGAGAAGCTGGCGTTGCCCGACGAATCGATGTCAATGCTGCTAATCGTGGTCAGGCCCGTAGCGGTCACGGTGCCCTTCTTACCACCGGCGAAGCCGGAGGCAGAGCCCTGTACCGAGATGCCGGTTGAGCCGCTGGAGGGTGTAAGGGTCACCGTCCGAGCAGTAACATCGTAGTTGGCCTTGCCGTTGGTCGACGTGGACGTAGCGGCGTTGTTGGTAACGCTTATCTGCTGCTGGCCAGCGTTCGAGTTGGCCGGCACCTTTAACACTAATGTGAACTCAGTGGTGTCCCCATATACAAGGGAGCCGGAGGCTGAGTCCTTCACCATATACTCACCAGCGGCCAAGTTGGCCTCGTCGTTGGTGGTCTCGTGCGTCATGGCGGTGCCGCCGAAGGTTACTGCAGAGATGGCCGTGGTAGAGGCCGTAGTGGCTGTGCCGAACTGGGTACCAGTGACGGTCACCTTCTTGGATACTAGGCCCTCTGCGGGGTCTAGCTCAATCTTGGGTTTCAAGGTGAACACTTTGGTAGAGGCCGCAGTGGCTGTGCCGTACTGAACACCCTTGCCGTCCACAGCCACTAGTGTCTGGGTAGAGGTGGCGGAGTATGTGCCCACAGCGCCGCCCGTGCTGTCGGTAG
>JASLQE010000016.1 GCA_030744635.1 Dehalococcoidia bacterium
AAAGGCTGCTGAGCGGCCCCGTCCGGCCGATTGAAATCCCCCGGCTACGGTGCCATGATAGGGGTGATTTGATAGCACCAGCACGGCGTGCCCTGAGGGCCGGTGGGGGTTTTTTATCCCATTCCCTGCTCATGGTGGCCACCAGCACCCTGGCCAACGCCTTCAACTACTTCTACCATGTTTCCGTGGGCCGCTGGCTGGGGCCCCAGGAGTACGGCGTCTTCGGCGCCCTGTTCGCCATCTCCTACTTCGTAGGCGTGTCCTCTACCGTTTTGCAATCTTCGGTGGCCCGATTCGTGGCCGAGCTACACACCAGCGGGGACTCACAGGAACTGAGGCGGTTCTTCAGCGCCATAATGGCCCGGCTGGCTCTGGTGGCGGTGGGCGTGTTTCTGCTAATTGCGGCTGTCTCACCGCTCATAGGTGACTTTCTGAGCGTCCCCACCGGACTGGTAGTCATTACGGGGGTCACGGCAATGGCCGCAGTCATACACTCGGCGGCCTCTGGGGCCATCCAGGGACGGCGGCTTTTTCGTTTCCTGGGAGGTATACACTTCGCCACTTATGGGTCCAAGTTCCTGTTGGCGGTCTTGCTGCTCTGGCTGGGATGGGGTGTGGGCGGAGCGCTGTGGGCCATGGCCCTGGGATATGTGTTTGGGGTTGCGGTAGCGGCGTGGCCCTTGCGCCATCTGGCCGTATGGCTGTGGCGGTGGGACGGTGAACCCCGCCTCAGGCGGGTCGTAGCCTACTCCGGCCCCGCCAGCCTGGCCGCAATCTGCTTTGCCGTGCCCACCACCGTGGATGTGTTCTTGGCCAAGCACTACTTGCCGGTAGTCGAGGTGGGCTACTATACGGCGGTATCGGTGCTGGGCAAGGTGCTTATCTGGGGCCCCATAGGCGTCTCCCTGGCCCTGTTTCCCCATGTGCTGGCAGCGGAAAGCCAGCAGCGCCGCCCGGGGGACTTCCTGGGCAAAGCGGTCCTCCTCACCGTGCTCATGGCCGGTGGCGGCGCTGCCCTATATTGGCTGGCTCCCGGACAGGTGCTGGGGGCCGTGTTCGGCGCTGACTATGTGCAGGCCGCCGCCCTACTGCGGGTCTACGGTGTGGCCACCTTCTTCTTCTCAGTTGCAGTCATTTTCATCTACTTCAACCTGGCCCTGGACAACTTCCGCTATATATATGTCGTGGCAGCTATCACCGCAATAGAGGTGTCCGCATATCTATGGCTGCACGATAGTTCCCTCCAGATGGCGCAGGTCCTGCTGGCAGGCAGCGCCACCATGAGCCTGCTGGGTGCCGGGTTCTCCTTATATGCGGGGAGGCGGAGGGGGTGAACCA
>JASLQE010000017.1 GCA_030744635.1 Dehalococcoidia bacterium
AGTCCAGGTTCGAATCCTGGGTCCCCAGCCATTTGCTTTTGCATATGGACCGATGCCCCTGGGCCAACCACGACCCCTTATTGCTCCGCTACCACGACGAGGAGTGGGGCACTCCCGTTCACGACGACAGGGTCCTCTTTGAGTTCCTAGCCCTGGAGGCCTTCCAGGCCGGACTATCCTGGCTCACCATCTTGCGCAAGAGGGACGCTTTCCGCAGGGCCTTCAGCGGTTTTAATGTGGATAAAGTGGCCCGCTATACGGAAAGGGACATCGAGCGTCTTCTTGGTAACGCCAGCATTGTCCGAAACAGGCGCAAGATTGAGGCCGTCATAACCAACGCCCGGCAGGTCTCAGAGGTCCAGCAGGAATACGGTAGCCTGGACCGCTATATCTGGCAGTTTACCGGCCATACGCCGTTGCGCCGTCCAGACATCGCCACAGCGGGAATACCCACATCCAACCCGGAATCGGACGCCATGGTCCGGGACATGAAAAGACGAGGATTCCGCTTTATCGGCACCACAACCTGCTATGCCTTCATGCAGGCCACCTGGATGGTCAACGACCATATGCCGGGCAGCTTCAAGCGGTAATGCAACGCCTGAGGTCTGCGGAGCTATGCACCTCTGCTCTCCTGCATCCGAATCCGCTCCAGAGCCAGCTTTTCGGCCACCTCCACCGCCTTGGCGCACACCCGCGTATGGATACCCGACTCCCGAAGCTTCTGGCCGCCCTCCCGTGTGCGCAGGTCCAGTCCGGTAAGCTCGCGGCAGGCTGCCGCGCCCATCTCCGCCACAAAACCATCGAAAATGGGCTGGCAGATGCGATAGGTATTCCTGCGGTCCTGCTCGGATGAAGTGCGGCCATATTTCAGGCTAATCGCCAGGAACGCCCCCGAGAGCGCGCCGCAAGTGCCCCCGGCACCACCACCACCACCACCGAAACCGGTGGCCGCCACAGGAACGACTCCGTCACCGATACCCATTGACCCGCATACCGAAAGGGCCACTGCCTCAGCGCAGTTAAAACCGGAGGAAAATAGCTCTTTGGCCCCTTTTTTTTCATCGGGCAACATGCACCCCCTTTGTTATGCTATTAACACCTATAGTAACTCCCCCTTACCAGAAGGGCCCCTCCCGGTCTGGCAGCCTACCCCCGGAGGAGACGCCTTTCCCAACCTCACGAGCCGGCGGGTAGCATCTCCAGAAAGGCCTCTATGCGGGTGCGGAGCTGTCCGGTGGCCGGCACATTATAGTCATCCTCCAGGGGCAGCACCGGTACCTCCACATGCTGCTCCAGGTACTCTTTCACATCGGGGACATCCAGTTCGTGAGTGTCGCAGTAACGGATGATATAGAAGATAACGCCCTGGACCCCGTAGTCCTTCACGAATTTCTTTAGATAGCCAAAGCGGTCCTCCAGGTCCTGGACATGGCTGCCAGCGCGGGGGCGATAGGTGCGTGGGCAGTTGATACCCTCCAGATACCGCCGGGCAATGGCCCGGGTGGGCGGGGCGGAGTTGCCCACCATCTGCCAGTGCGCCCGGCTCCCGGTGCATATGTCGTCCATCACCACATAGGCACCGGTATCCTCCACCAGCTTGATAAAAGGGGTATCGTCCAGTTCGCTGCCATAGATGAGCACCCTCGGGCGGGGTGGCAGCGGCTGCCGGGAGGCCACATCGCCAATGACCTCCCGCAGCAGGTCATTGGCCTCGACCACGGGCACGGTGGTGATGGCCATCATCACCTGAAGCACCTCGGTGCCAGTGATGCGCGGTGCCTTGCGCAGTTCGTATAGCTCCCGGATGAGCCGGCGGTTCTCATCATGCAGCTCCACCGCCGCCTGCAGGGCTTCAGGGGTGATTTTTCTCCCGGTGAACCCTTCCAGGGCCCGCAGAAAAAGCTCTAGTTCCCTCTCGAAGAAGGTAAAGGACGACGGGGACACCATATGCGGTACATTCAAGAAGTGGGTAAAAGGCACTGGACTGTAGAAGCGCCATATATCGTATATGCGCTGCACTGTATCGCAGCTATGGGGCACCACCAGCCCGTCGAGGAAATCATACTCTCCCTTTAAGGCCCGGTCGAAGCAGCTACGCATGAAGGGACACATGATAGTCTCTAAATAGGCATCGGCCTGAGAGATAGGTTCCCGGGTGCTGCCCTGGATGCGGAAGGGTACCAGGTCCAGAGCGGTGAGGAACTCCACGGGGGGATAGCAGCACAGGTACCCCACTACTTTCTTACCTTCGGCTCTTAGCTGACGGGCCCGGCTGCCGAAGCTCTCCACCAAACCTTGTGCCCGAGCAATGCCTTTCTCATGGGTAACCGCCATGGGACTCCTTTCCCTTAGATAACCCCTTCTTGCCTGAGGGACTCTATCTCCCGCGAGGTATAGCCACCTATCTCCTGAAGGACCTGCTCCGTATGCTCACCCAGATGAGGGGCGGGGAACGCTACCCGGGCCGGTGTCTCACTCAGGTCCACCGGCGGCCCCGCCACCCTCACCCGACCTATATCCGGGTGGTCACACTCCTGTATATAGCGGTTCTCCGCCACCTGCGGGTCATGCAGCAGGTCCGCCACACTGTTGATAGGGGTAACTATGAAGTCCCCCTTCTCCTTCAAAAAAACCACCCATTCTTCTGCACTACGCCCTAAAAATATCTCATCCAGTATGGCCACCGCCTCGGCGGCGTGCCGCTCTCGCTCCAGGGCGTTGGCGAAGCGGGAGTCGGAAGCCAGCTCAGGGCGGTCCACGGCCCGGCAGAAATGTTCCCAGTAGCGATCCGGCTGAAGATGGGCCAGTGCCAGCCAGCGTCCGTCAGCGCAGCGGTAGTGGTTCCACATCGGGTTCCACGCACTCTCCCGAGCCTGGCGGGGAAAGTCACGGTCTAAAAGACACGCCAGGGATACCGAGAGTCCCTGAAGGGTCATCATGCTGCTCAGGTGAGATACGCTCACTTCCTGGCCCATGCCGTAGCGCTCCCGGGCCAGCACCGCCAACACCACCCCGTGGGCCAGCATTATGGCCCCCATCTGGTCGGATATGCCACCTACCAGGCCGGTGGGGGGCATATCTGGCTCCCCCGCGGCGAACATGATGCCGGAGCGTGCCAGTCCCAAATAGTCAAAGGCCGGTTCCTGGCTTTCAGGGCCCAGAGGGCCCCACCCCGAGGCGCTGGCGTAGATGAGCCTGGGGTTGTCCCGGCGCAATGTGGCGTAGTCCAGCCCCAGCCGCTCCGCCACCCCGATGCGGAAGTTCTGGACGAGGACATCGCAGTTGGCCACCAGGCGGCGGACCACCTCGGCACCCCCGGGGGTCTTGAGGTCCAGAGCTATGCCCTTCTTATGACGGTTACAGCTCTCAAAGTAGTAGTTGCGGCCGCCGGGCAGGTCGGTAGGGATGCCTCTTATCCGCAGCAACCCCCGCCCCGGGTCCCCAACCCCCTTCTGCTCAATCTTTATGACCTCAGCGCCCAGGTCTGCAAGCATGACCGTGGCCATGGGGCCAAACTGCCAGATAGTCCAGTCGAGCACACGGATACCGTCTAAAGGTTGCACTCCGCCTCCCCCCAAAAGGTTCAGTCCATTGTAAATAATGGTAGATAGAAACGCAAACCCGTGCTCAGATGTTGCTCGGCAGCGATTTCCCTCCCCACCCATCCCCGGTACTGCTCCGGTGGACTTCATCCTTCCAGGCCCCCCGGTGTTGAAACACCACACTGTAATGGGCCATAATTGCCCTTGAAAAGGAGGCCTATGGAGCACCTGTGGGCACCGTGGCGCATAGATTATATCAGGATGGAGAAACCAACCGGCTGCTTCTTCTGCCAGACGGCCAAACAGGAGCCGGGTAACGATAACCTTATGCTGCTGCGGGGAGAGAAGAATTTCGTCCTGCTGAACTCCTTCCCCTACAACCCCGGGCACATGATGGTGGCCCCGTTGCGCCACACCGGCGACCTGCCCGGCCTGGATGACGCCGAGCTCCATGAGCATTTCGAGCTGGTGCGCCGTATGGTATCGGTTTTGGAGAAGTCGCTCCATGCCCAGGGGCTCAATGTGGGCATCAACCTGGGAGCCGTGGGCGGTGCGGGCGTTCCGGACCACCTCCACACCCATATCGTCCCCCGGTGGACCGGGGACACCAACTTCATGCCGGTGGTGGGTTCCACCAAGGTGCTGCCCCAGGCCCTACAGGACACCTACCGCATATTGAGGAACGGGCTGGGCAGCGCTTAGTGCTCCGCGGGCTTCACATCTCGCTGCTTGTACTATCCATAGTCCTGCTGCTGTGGGCGTTGATGGTAGTGGTTTGGAGCTATTCCAGCCCGTGGCTTCTGCTGCTGGGCACCATTGCGGTGGCCGGAGCGGGGACGGTGGTGGCCGGTGGGTGGAGATTGAGGCAGAAGCCCCATAGGGGGGCGGTGATGCTGACTGTAGGGGCCGGGGTATGCCTGGTGCTGCTGTCCTGGAGCCCTGTGGCGGCCATCATAAGCCTGGTCCTGCTGGTAACCGGCATCATCTTCTGGGGACGGAACATCGGGCGGAGGCCGCCCAGGGGGTCTGGGGGGCTTCGCCCTCCAGAGAGATAGTTCTCGGGCTAATACACCATCTCTCCCCGGATGAAGGATAGCGTGCGGGGGTCCTGGGGCTGGGTGAACAGCCTCTCCGTTTCCCCCACCTCCACCATCCGCCCCTCCAGCATCAGCATCACCCTCTGGCTGAGACGTCGCGCCTGGAAGACATTGTGCGTCACCAGGATGATGGTGGTGCCCTGCTCCCGGTTGATGGATGTAACCAAGTCCTCAATCAGGGACACATTGTAGGGGTCCAGGTTGGCGGAAGGCTCGTCCAGGAGCAGCACCTCCGGGGCCACTACCATGGCCCGGGCCAGGGCCACCCGCCGCTTCTCCCCCCCGGAAAGGGTCTGGGCCCGTGCCTTAGACAGATGGTCCAACCCCACCCGTTCCAGGGCCTGCTCCAGCAGGCACCCCCCCCCTTTCTGTCCCCTTAGCCACAGGCCATACGCCACATTGCCCTTCACACTAGTGCTGAGGAGCATCGGTTCCTGGAACACCGTGGTTACCTTACGTCGGACATCCATCGGCACACTGCCGTTGCCGTTGACGGACAGGCCGTTAAAGCGGATGGTGCCGCTGGTGGTGGGTTCCAGGAAGTTGAGCATGCGCAGCAGTGTGCTCTTACCTGCACCGCTGGGACCCATGATGCCCAGAATCTCGCCTTTATATATCTCCAGGTGGCCTATGTGGCACACCACCCGGGAATCATAGCTTTTCATCACATCGTCCAGCAGATAGACTGTAGTTGGCATCAGTCCAGTGCCCTCCCTTGAAGCTGCTGCATCATCAAGTTGATAACCAGGGTGATGCTGAGCAGCACTATCCCCAGGGCCATGGCATCGGCGAACAGCCCCATGCGGGTAAGCTCCACGATACCGGTGGTAAGCACCCGGGTATGCCCGGTGATGTTCCCCCCCACCATCATGGCCGCTCCCACCTCGGATATGATGCTGCCGAAGCCGGCAATCACCGCCACCGTCACTCCAAACCGGGCCTCTTTGATAATGGTGATAGTGGCCTGCCAGTTGGTGGCCCCCAGGCTGCGCAGCTGCTGCCTGAGTTCCGGGTTGACACCCGTCACCGCCGCCATGGTGAAACCGGCCACCACGGGGAAGGCGATGATGGTCTGGGCGATGACGATGGCCTGGGGGCTATAGAGCCACCCCAGCCAACCCACCGGGCCGGTGCGGGACAGCATCAGGTAAACCAGCAGGCCCACCACCACTGGCGGGAACCCCATGCCAGTATAAAGAAAAGCGATGAATAGCCTTCTGCCCAGCCGGGCCACCAAGGATTCCCCGAAGCGGTGCAGCCCCAGCCAGGCCCCTGCCGGAATGCCTATGGCGGTGGTGAGGAGCAGGGCCAAGCCGGAGACCCGCAGGCTCAGCGATACTATCTCCCTTACCACCGGCGCACCGGTGAACAGAGAGTGCAGCGCCTGTACCAGCGCCTGCCAGAGTATCTCTATGGCAGCCACCTCCTAATAAAGCCGTTAGGCATTGATAGTCCTTTCTCCTCGCCCCTTCATCCCGATAGCGTGAACCGCCTTTCCCGGGGCACAGGCTCTATGCCCGCCCTCTCCCAGATTGTCATCTCCCTACTATGAGTGCCGGAGCCGTCCCCCCGAGAGATAAATGTCACCCCGGCCCTGGCTATCCGCCTGAAGGCCGCCGCCGCATCCGTCATACCGGCTATGCCCGCCGGGTCGTCCTCCGGGCCCAGGACGACGAAGTCGTTATACATTACATCCTGCCTGTTGACACCGTAGCCCTCGGCCACGAACCTGTCCTCCAGGTCCCGGGCGTGGACCAGAATCACATCGGCATCCCCATTGCGCCCCAGGGCAATGGCCTGGCCCGTGCCCACCGCTATCACTAGGGCCTCAGCATGGTGCGCCCTCTCAAAAAACGGCAGGATTTGGGCCAGCAGACCGGAATCTGCGGTGCTGGTAGTGGTGGCCAGGACCAGCCGCTCCCGCCCGGAAGTGGGCGTCTCCGGTGGTCGATAGCTGCTGCGCCCGGCTTTCCAGTCAGCGCTGTCCGGGTGGAACAGCACCTCACCACCCAGGGCGTAGCCCCCAATCATCTCCTGAGTATCACGGCTGGTAAGATAACGGATGAACTCCAGAGCCAGCCCCGAGTTTACCTTGGGGTGTCTCTCCGGGTTCACCGCAATAACGCCATAATGATTACGCAGCAGGGGGTCCCCTGCCACCAGGACCACCAGACCCAGGCCGGACCGGCGGGCGAGGAAGGTGCCCCTGTCGCTCAGGGTATATCCTTTCTTCTCATTGGCCAGCGTCAGCGTAGCTCCCATCCCCTGTCCTATGGACTGGTAGCGTCCCTCAAGTCCTGGCACCGCTTCTGTGGCGGAGTCCGGCCCCTGGCCGCACCCTGTCACCAACAGCGGTAGCAGTCCCAGCAGTATTCCCAGCCTCCAGGGCTGGCCCCGTATCACCAAAGGACCTCCAAAACAAAAAAACAGCGCCTGTACGAGGAGACGCTGCTTATTAAGTCAGCCCTCCTTTCCACTCTGGGGGGTGCCGGCGTTTCCATCGACACCGTTGGGGTCTTTGACCCACTGCGGCCGCCCACCTTAGACCGTGTCCTTAGGCCTGACGGCTCGGAAAGCAAATATTCAGTTGTGTTATCTTAGCCTTTTTTACTACCTCCCACGGGTCTTGTCAAGCTCACGGCTGCAAGCCGTATGCCAACCACTATTTGCCCGCCCACCCGAACATTGAATCTGGGGGGTGAAGCCCCCCAGACCCCCAGAGGTGCGATCCGATGATACTATGCTCATCGGACTCCGATAGGCAGAGCACTATCAGAGGGGCGTATCCCCCGAAGTTATCTCCCGGGCAGGTGGGTGGGAAATATAATTCTTGCTATACAGTCTACGCATTGCGGGAGAGGATGGTAACCACGGAGTTGGAGATACCCCTCCCCCCCACATTGTGCTGGAGGGCGTTGCCCTTTCTTAGCTCCACCTGCCGCCGGGGGTCCTGTGACGGGACATCCTCCCGGAGCTGCCAGTAAAGCTCCACCATCTGGGCGATGCCGCTGGCCCCCAGGGGGTGCCCCTTGGTCAGCAGGCCGCCTGAGGGGTTGACCGGGAGGCGGCCCTCTATCTGGGTCTCGCCCCGCTCCACCATACGGCCCCCCTCCCCCTTCTCGCAGAAGCCCAGGTCCTCTATGTTCAGGATTTCGGTAATGGTGAAGCAGTCGTGGCACTCCACCACATCTATGTCGGAGGGGGTGAGGCCGCTCATGGAGTAGGCCTGTTTTACCGCCCGCACCGTGGCCACGAACTCGGTCAGCTTCTCCTTCTCATGCACATAGGGGACATCCGTGCCCATGCCGAACCCGGCCACATACACCGGCTTATCGGTATACTTATGGGCGATATCCGACCGGCACAGGATGACTGCGGCGGCCCCGTCTGTCTGGGGACAGCAGTCCAACAGGTTAAGCGGGTAGCACACCGGAGGGGACTTGAGCACATCCTCAACCGTGACCAGGTTCTGATAGTGGGAGTAGGGGTCCAGGGTGCCGTTGTAGTGGTTCTTGACCGCCACCATGGCCATCTGCTCCTTGGTGGTGCCGAACTCGTGCATATGGCGCACCGCCTGGGGGGCGAACATGGTCATGGCCGTCTCCCCCCTCTGGAGCACGGGGTGGCCCTGAGCCGCCAGGCCCAACAGCCCCTGGGTGGTGTTGTCCCGCATCTTCTCATAGCCCAGGCACAGAGCCACATCGTATACGCCGGAGGCCACACCCAGGACGGCGTTGCGGAAGGCATCGCTGCCGGTGGGGCAGCCGTTCTCCACATGGGTGCAAGGGATGCCAGCCAGGCCGATGGCCCCCACCAGACTCACCCCACCCACCGTCTGATAGCCGTGCAGGCCGGGACGGCAGGTGCCCAGCCAGGCCGCTTCAATCTCTTTGGGCTGTATCCCTTTGTCCACGCCCATGAGGCAGGCCAGGTAGGCCTCCTCAATCATCTCCTCGGCGGACTTCTCGAAAAGCTCACCGAACTTGATGATACCGGCACCAACAACTGCTACCCGGTTCCACCCCATGTCAGCCTCCTTTCACGCCGCCTGGCGTAGGAAACGAAAGACATTCCCATAGAGATTAACGCTATCCTCGGTGGCCAGCCGCCTCACCACCAGCTCCACCTCCCTGTCAACCTTGACATCCTCGGTCTTCATCTCGGTGCCCAGGGCGCGGTGCCGAGTGCCGTCCTCCAGGTCAGCGATGATAACCGGCAGCGGGCTTTCATCAAACCCCGCCGGCAGGTAGAAGTTGATGCAGAAGGTGTGAATCTGGCCCCTCCGGGGCAGCAGCACCGTATCAAATGAGGTGTCCCCGCAGCGAATGCATATGCGCCTCTCCGAGGGCGGGAAGTTTACATAGCCGCACCTCCGGCATTTGGCCCCCAGGGGCCGCAGCAACTCGGACATCTCGCGGCTGATGAGGGGGCTCATGGGAGGCAGGCCCATTTTGGCAGGTGGTGAGGGGTCCTTCAGCAGCCCCCTCAGCTTCAGCAAAGTAGTATAGTCCAGGTAGTCCTTGCTCTTCAGGTATGCGTCCAGGGTCATGGCTGCGGCTTTCCCCTTACCTGTAACAGTAAAGGCAAAGGCATCGCTGGCCCCGGAGCCGTAGGAGCAGGCCAACACCCTTTCCCCCTCGCCAGCCACATCCAGCACAGCAGCCAGCGACAGGAAGACCAGGGCCGCCCCGGCATCCCCCACCTGAGGGAACAGGTCGGCGGCCTCCACCTGGGCCGGTGTAGCCCCAAGGGAACGGGCCACCCCCCGGGAAGCCCGCTCATCCGGCTGGTACAGCACCAGGTGGTGGTAGTCCGGTATAGTGGCCCCCATCTCGGAGAGGAGACCCTGAACGGCCTCAGTCACATGTTTGGCGTAGCCGTACTCCCGGCTGTAGCGAGGCTCGAAGAGACGCACATGAGGCTCGGAGGTCGCCCTCCATGTGTCCCGGAAGGAGGTGGCGTAGGTGAAGGAACCGTATATCTGAGCCACGCCCGGCCCCTCCCCTATCACCAGGGCCGCTGCCCCGGCACCGAACCCCTGCTCCAGCTCGCCGCCGGGGGAGGGCTGGCGGCTGTCGGAGCCGATAACCAACGCTTTGTGGATGCGGCCCGCACACACTGCATCTGTGGCCGTCTTGAGAGCCGCCGTGGCCGCCCTGGTGCTGGCCCCGAAGTCCACCACATCTATATCTGGCCTCAGGCCGAGGGCGGCACCGATAACCCCTATCGTAGATAGCTCAATGAAGGGGGATGATTCGGTACCCAGGTAGATGGCCCCAATTTCATCGGGCCTCACGCCACTATGGGTTAGGGCGTTGTGGGCCGCCTCGATGGCCATGGTGATGATGTCCTCGTTGACCCAGGCCACCGCATTCTCACCCCGCCCCTTCCCCCCCCAAGCCCGCGCAATCTCCTCCCGCGGGATGCGGTACCGGGGCAGATAGGTCCCATAGCCCAGAATACTGGCTTTCATACCACCACCTCAGCTTTAGCCGAATTATAGCATCTCTATTTAACCGGCGACAAGGCAACCCAATAGGCCCGACGAGGATGATACAATAGTGGGGTGATAACCGGAAGCCGCTTATACACGGAGGTCGCCGTTGCTTGAACAGATGGTCTTGGGGGTAGCCCTGCGGGACGGCCTGTGGGCCTTGTCTACAGCAGCAGCCGCTGTATTAATCGCCGTGGTAGTCCATTTCCTGCTCAAAGGAGTGGTAAGGAAGCTGACGGGGAAGACCCGGACCGGCCTGGACGATGCCCTTGTAATGGCACTGGACAGGCCCCTTTTAGGGGCCATACTGGTCACGGGCCTCTACTTGGCCTCCCGGTTCCTCCCGCTGCTGCCATCGGTGCGGGCCTACACCAGCCCGGGGTTCTCCGTCATCCTCAGCCTCCTGGGCATATACGCCGCCCTGAGCATGGTGCGGGGTTTACTGGGCTGGTACAACCGAGAGGTGGCCAGCAAGACCGAGATAGGACTGGACGATAGGATCGCCCGGCTGCTCAAGGCCGCGGCCCCCATTGTTGCCGGGCTGATGGCCCTGCTGGTGGTGCTGGCTGAGATAGGGGCAGACCTCTCCCCGGTTACCGGCTGGCTTGCCGGGCACGGCACCCGGCTGGGGCTTATCGTGGCCCTGTGGGCGGCGGCCATTTTCGCACTGGATCGGGCGGTGCCCAGGCTGGTGAGACAAATCGTGTCCCGCGGCGCCGATGAGGCGGATAGTGAGACCCAGAAGAGGGCGGATACCCTTACCAGGGTGCTGGTCACCGTAGGTCAGATAACCATCATATCCGTAGCCTCCTTCATGGTGCTCTCCGAACTGGGGCTGAATATCGGCCCGGTGCTGGCCGGACTGGGCGTGGCCGGGCTGGCTTTTGGCTTTGGCAGTCAGTACCTCATAAGGGACCTCATAGCTGGCCTGTTCATCATCATGGAGAACCAGTACCGTGTGGGAGATGTGGCCCGGGTGGCCGGTATTGCGGGCCTGGTGGAGGACATCAACCTGAGACGCACTCTCCTGCGAGACCTGGACGGCATAGTCCATGTGGTGCCCAACGGGGAGATACGGGTGGCCAGCAACCTCACACGGGGCTTCTCCAGGGTCAACCTGAACATAAGTGTGGCCTATGACACAGACTTGGAGCATGCTATGGCCGTCATAGACCGGGTGGGGAAGGA
>JASLQE010000018.1 GCA_030744635.1 Dehalococcoidia bacterium
CTCAGAGATGGTATTCAGGGTGAAAAGAATTTCATCCCCACCGAGATCAAGGTGCGCATCCTAAACGCCATCGCCGAGGCCGGTGTCCCCCGGATAGAGGCCACCTCCTTCATGAATCCCAGGGCAATCCCCCAGACCGCCGACGCGGAACAGGTTATAGCCGGGGTGGAGCGACGCCCCGGCACCAGCTATGAGTGCCTCATCGGCAACCTCAAGGGCGCCCAGCGCGCCGCCGCCGTCGGGGTGGATGCCATGTGCCTGGTCATAGCCGCCAGCGACACCATGAATCGGGCCAATGTCAACATGATTGCGGAAGAATCCCTGGCACAGGTGCCCGCGATAATTGAAGTCGCCCGCCAGGTCAACATACCGCTCATGGCGGGCATCGCCGCCGCCACGGGCTGCCCCTATACGGGCCAGGTGGTACAGGACAGGGTGCTGTGGCTGGCCGATGAGCTGGTACGCCTGGGCGTAGACGAGCTGTACTTCGCAGATTCCGTAGGTTTTGGGGACCCCGCTCAGATGGAGGGGCTGGTGACTCTGTTCCGTGAACAACACCCACAGATGCCGGTGGGGGTGCACATCCACGATACCCGCGGCCTGGGCTTGGCCAATACGGTGGCCTGCCTCCAGGCAGGAATTACCCTTTTCGAAGGTTCTATAGGCGGCCTGGGCGGATGCCCGTATGCCCCGGGCTCCTCGGGCAATGTGTGTACCGAGGATATGGTACACATGCTTCACCTCATGGGTGTGGAGACGGGGATAGACCTGGACAGGCTCATCGATGCCGCCCGGCTCACCAAGGATCTAATCGGGCATCCCCTGCCAGGGCGTGTGATGCAGGTGGGCAAGGCCTTCACCCTGCACCCCATCCCGGAGTCCCTGCTTACCCCCGGGGGCCGCATGGTGCAGGACCTCACAAGGTAGCAGGTTACTTCTTGACGGCGGTCACCGGGTGGCCGCCGAACTCCCGTCTGAGGGCGGCCACCAGCCGTGCGGCGAAGGACTCCCTGCGGCTGTGGTAGCGCTGGGATAGGGCCACGGCCAGCGTCGCAAAGGGAACACCGGCCTCCATGGCGGCCTCCGCGGCCCACCGGCCGGTCTCGCCACCCCCCACCTCCGCCGCCAGCCCCAACAGCCAGGATGGCACCACGCCGCCGTTGTTCCAGATGCCGGCCACCTGTCCCAGGTCCAGTTCAAAGGGGCCTTCTCGCAGCAGCTCGAAGCCCTCTGCATAGGACAGGAGTAGCGCGTACTCCACCCCGTTATACACCGTCTTTACAAAGTTTCCCGCTCCGTTGGGACCCACATGGCCGTAGCCGTTGGGGGCCGCCAGGGACTGCAACACAGGCTCCATCCGTTTAAAGGCCGTCTCCGGGCCGCCGACCATAAAGGACAACCCCTGCTCCGCACCTTCCAGGCCGCCGCTGGTGCCGACATCCAGGAAGTCTATTCTCTTTTCCCGCAGCTCTTTTGCCCGGCGTACGGAGTCCTTGTAGTTGGAGTTGCCGCCATCGGCCACCAGGTCTCCCGCCGCCAGGTGGGGCAGCAACCCGTTGAGGATGACCTCATCTACCGGCTTGCCCGCCAGCACCATCGCCCAGATGATCCGGGCTGAAACCAGTGCCCCGACAAGCTCGCTTAGGCCTGATGCCCCCTCCACCACCCGGGGGCCACCGCAGCCACCGCCTGGGGCGACATGTCGTAGGCCACCACTCGGTGCCCGGTTGAGGCCAGCTTCCCCACCATCGCCTGGCCCATGCGGCCCAGGCCTATAAAACCTAACTCCATGGCTCCACCTCAATCACCGTTTTAATGTGCCCCGGGCCATTCAGGGTGAAGGCCTTATCGTAGTCTTCCAGCCGCAAGCGATGGGTGAACATATCCTTCAACAAGCCGCTGAAGTTTGAGTTTATGTCCAGCATATCGCTAAGGGCCATCTCAAAGTGGCTGCGGTTGGAGTTCACGCTACCCACTACTACCTGGTTGAAGCGCACAATCGGCGTACCAACTGTCCCGCATCCATCTGCATGGTCACTCCCTCCCTGGGTATGCCCGTCATAACATAGATGCTGCTCCGTGACATATGGTTGATGAGTTCCACAGCGGTGGTAGCTGCTCCGGAGGCCTCAAATATTATGTCAAGGTTGCCCGCTGTATAGCACATATCAACCATCTCTTGGGGAGTTTTGGTCCGGCCATCTATATATCTGGCCCCCATTTGCTTGACCAACTGCGCCTTGGCGCTGTACTCGGGCACAATGTCTGCCACATAGGTGTCAACCCCGGCCAGCCGAAGCAGTGCAGTGCCCAAGATGCCCAGGGGCCTTACCCCAACCACCAGCCCAGTACGGCAGCCACCCCAAGTCTGCAAGTCAAAGCTATGGCTTGGATTGGAGCAGGCCCAAACAATGCGGGCCTGGATAAATCTAATCTGCTCCACCCCCTTCTCCGCGATACTCAACGGCTCGGTAAGCACCCCACACCACACCTGGTTCGCAGGCTCCTTGACGATGTACTGCTCCTGGCCAACTACAAACCGGGTAAGGAAACCGTCTATCTTGTGGATGCCGCGTTCAGTGAACAGGCCGGTCATGCACATATCGCTCTGGTTGTGCAGACAAGGGTGGCATATCCCACACCACCTCCGCACCGTCATGGTAACCGTGTCACTGGCAGCCAGCTTGGTCACCCAGGCCCCCACCGCCTCCACCACCCCCACCATCTCGTAGCCCATTACTACCTCGTTACGGCCTTCGGCTATGTCCGGCTGGCCACGGCTGACCATGCCGAAATCGGTGCCGTCAAGCCCCACCTCTTTCACCCGCACCAGCACCTGGTCCGCTTGCTGAATCTCCGGCCTGGGGAGGTCAAAGGCGTAAGACCCCGGCTTCCCGCATATCATGCCAGCGGCAAGCATTGAAAACCACCCCCTTTGCCATGCCCGGCGTTGCCGGTATCCTGTAATTCTATATCGCAGCCCTTCAAGTGCCAAACACCTTTCTTCTTGACACCCCACATGCCCCGAACCGATAATTGCCATTGATTAGTATGGGAGGGAGTTGTCAGTCGCTTCGGGGACGATATCCGGTTTGGCCGAACTCAGGCGCAAGGCCTGGGAGGTGCGGCGGTATATCCTCACGATGCTGGAGGCCGCTTGCTCCAGACATTCGGGCGGCTCCCTATCTATGGTTGCCGTGCAGGATGTGTTCGGGGAGTCCGGGGAGCTACTATCCAAGTACGGTCTCACCTATCAGAACATCCGGGAGAAGGCCCTCGGACTGCTCAAGAAAAGGGGCTTCCGCTCCTGATCCCCCACCACCAAGGAGGCACCATGAGGATGGCACAGCTTCTTAGCCTGGGACAGAGCCCGTGGCTAGACATGATTGAGCGGGGACACACCCGGTCCGGGGAGCTCCGCCGCATGATAGAGGAAGACGGGCTGCGGGGCATGACCTCCAATCCCTCTATTTTTGACAAGTCCATCAGCCAGGGCAAAGAGTATGAGGCGGATATCCAGCAGCTGGCTGCCGAGGGCAAAAACGCCTTTGATATCTACGAGGTGCTCACCGTCACCGATATCCAGGAGGCCACCGCCTCCTTCAAGTCCATCTACGAGCAGAGCGGGGGCGTAGACGGCTATGTGAGCCTCGAGCCACCCTCCCAGTACTCTTACGACCTGGAAAAGACGCTGACCGAGGTGCCCCGGCTATTCCGGCTGGTGGGCGCTCCCAACCTCATGATGAAAGTGCCGGGTACCCCGGAAGGGGTGGTGGCCCTGCGGCGGCTTATCTCCCACGGGATAAACATCAATGTAACCCTGCTTTTCTCTCCCCACAACTACGCTATGATAGCCCAGGCCTATATAGACGGCCTCCAGGAGCTGGCCGAACACGGGGGCGACCTCAGCTTGGTAAGCTCGGTGGCCAGCGTCTTCGTCAGCCGCATAGACACCGCCGTGGACAAGCGCTTGGAGGGCCTGCTGGCCGCGGAGAGCGATCCAGTCCGCAAGCAGGAGATGGAGGGTCTGCGGGGCCAGGCGGCCGTAGCCAACTCTAAGGTGATTTACCAGATATACCGGCAGCGCTTTGCCGCCGCAGATTTCAAGGTCCTGGAGGCCAGAGGGGCACGGCCCCAACGCGTTCTCTGGGGCAGCACCAGCACCAAGAACCCTGCATACGACGACCTGAAGTACATGGATGGCCTTATCGGCCCCGGCACGGTGAACACATTGCCCCCGGATACCTGGCAGGCCTTCGCGGACCACGGAACAGCCCAACCTACACTCATTCAGGATGCCTCCGAGGCGAGGGCGGTGTTGGACAGGCTGGAGGCAGTAGGCATCAATATGGAGGAGGTCCACTCCACACTCCAGAGGGAAGGGGTGGCCTCTTTTGCCGCCTCTCTGGAATCCTTGCTATCTACCCTTGAGGAGAGGTGCAAAGCCTTTCAGGGAACGCCGTGACACCGCGCATCGTGGTCGCCGGTGACCACGCCGGCTTTGACCTTAAACAGGCCATCAAGGGATTTCTATCCGAGATGGGCTATGAAGTAGAGGATGTGGGCACATATGATACCTTCCCTGTGGACTATCCGGAATACACCCGGAAGGCGGCGGAGAAGGTGGCCTCAGGCGAATATACCCGCGGCATAGTTTTCTGCGGCACCGGCCAGGGGGACGCCATGATGGCAAACAAGATGCCCGGGGTAAGGGCGGCGCTGTGCTGGGACCCCTTCACCGCGGCGCTCAGCCGCTCCCACAACGATGCCAATATGTTAGTGTTGGGGGGCTGGCTGGTGGGGCAGCGGCTGGCGCAGGAGATAGTAAGAGCCTGGCTTGATACGCCGTTCTCCGGGGGACGCCACCAGCGCCGGGTGGAGCAGATAGCAGCGATTGAGTCACAGGCCCGCCGTGGCCCCGCAAAGGTCTACGATGTCACTCTCGCCATACATCCCGCCATGATTGTCTACCCTGGGGACGCACCGGTGGCCATAGACACCGTAAAGTCCATAGCCCAGGGCGATTACAGCAATGTTTCGCTGCTGCATATCGGCTCCCACACCGGCACTCATGTGGACGCCCCCGGCCACTTCATACCCGGGGGCTCCGGCGTAGATAGCATCGGGCCGGAAGCACTGCTGGGCACGGTACGCCTCCTCCAGCTTCCTGCTATACATCACATAGACCGCCAGGTGCTAGCAGAGTTAGACCTGAAGGGAGTCACGCGGCTGCTACTGGGCACAAGGAACTCAGCCATGCTCCACCAAAGCCGGATGGAGACGGACTTCGCCTACATCTCTGATGATGCAGCCGGGTACCTGGTGGAGCTTGGAATGAAGCTGGTGGGAATAGACTACCTGTCAGTTGAGGAGATCCATAAGGAGGGCCACCCCGCTCACCACACGCTATTGGCAGCCGGAGTGGTTATCATAGAGGGCCTTGACCTGTCCGGAGTGCCCGCCGGGGACTACGAGTTGCTGTGTCTGCCGCTGAAGCTCAAGGACGGCGACGGTGCCCCGGCCCGAGTGCTGCTGAGGGAGGAAAAGTGAACGGACTCAGCCAGGTCATCCCCGCCATCCTCACCGAGGATCCCAAAATGCTGGAGGCCATGGTACGGAGGGCGGAGACCTTCGCCACCTGGGTGCAGATGGACATCATGGATGGCAAGTTCGTGCCATCGCGTAGCATAACCCATGAGCACCTTGCCTCCCTCCCCATGAAGTTCAGTTGGGAGGCTCACCTGATGGTGCAGGGCCCTGAGCGCTACCTGGACGGGTTCCAACGCGCCGGTGCTCAGAAAGTGGTGTTCCACTACGAGGCCACCTCATCCCACCGCGAAGTCATTGCGCTGGCCCGGGACCTGGGGCTGGAGGTGGGGCTGGCCCTTAACCCGGAGACCGCGGTCTCTACAGTCACCACCCTGCTCCCCGACCTGGACAGCTTGCTTCTGCTTTCCGTCCACCCCGGCTTCTACGGCAAAGAGTTCATACCCGAGGTGCTGGAAAAGGTCGCCGAGCTGCGCAGTGCCCGCCCCCATCTGGAGATAGGAATGGATGGAGGCGTCAAAGAGGGCAACATAGCCCAAATCGCTGAGTCGGGGGTGGATATCCTCTATGTGGGCAGCGCCATTTTAGGCCAGCCCCAGCCAGCCGAGGCCTACCGCCGTTTACTATCCTTGGCCCAAGAGGGTTCCCGGCGGCGGCAGAAGTAGGCAACCCTTCACCCTTATTGTTCCTCATTGACCGCTAATCCAACGAGCGCTGTCAGGGACTTAGCATCCCGTATCTTCTGGTGGGTGGGGGTGGAAATATCTGTTTTCCGGAGCCGGCGGGTTAGCGCAGCCGGCCCTCCACCACACCCCAATTGATGTTGCTGAAAAAGGCCTGGATGTAGTCAGCGCGCTTCAAGCCGTAGTCCGTCATGAAGGCATGCTCAAACACATCCATCACCAGCAGCGGCTGTCCTCCGGCGGGGTGGCCGGCGTCGTGCTCATTTATCCACATGTTAATCAGTCGCTCCGTGGCGGTATCCTGATAGAGAATAACCCAGCCGATACCGCGCATTGCGCCGCAGGCTCGGTAATCGGCCTCCCACCCCTCTGTGCTGCCAAAGTCCCTGGCCATGCTCTGCGCCAGCTTGCCCGATGGAGCACCGCCCTTGCCACCCAGGTTCTCAAAATAGAGCTCATGGAGACGCATCCCGTTGAACTCCCACCCCATGCGCCGCTTTTGCTCGGCATACTCCGGGGTCGCCGTCTTCCCGTCCTTCAACAGTCCTCCCAGGGTATCCAACACCTTGTTTGTATTGGTCACATACCCCTGGTACAGAGTGAAGTGGTTCTGGAGCAGGGTATCGCTGAAACCCTGCATTCCAACGATAGGAGAGTAGTCCTTTGCGGTGTAAGCCATGCCAACCTCCTGTCCTTTCACTATATATAATGGGGTCTCCTCTCTTCCCTCTATACCAATACTCTACCAGAATCAGTACTACTTTGACTAACCTCACTAAATGGTATGAGAGGTGGTAACGGTTACCCCAGCAACCTCATCAATCAACATCCGTAGAGAAATCGTGCAAGGGATTGCAAGTGGGGCTACAGCGATGTAGAATCCGTTACAGTAGGGAGCACTTATTTGTAGGAAGCACTTATCCGGTGGCTTTGATTATTATCTTGGGGGCGCAATAATCATAGGACAGACCAGCCCAACAAGGAGATGCAACTGGTGAAGCGGTTCCTACAATTAGCAGTTTGTGCGCTTCTATTCGTAATGCTGCTTCAAGCCAGCGGCTGT
>JASLQE010000019.1 GCA_030744635.1 Dehalococcoidia bacterium
TAGTTTAAACCTGTATCAGGTAACGGAATGCGACGTTGTGCTACGTTTCGTTCATTTTCGGGAAAGCAGGTGCCCTTTTGGGGGTCAAAAGCAGGGTTGGCTAGTAAGATTGAAGCTATGGTGGGCGGTAGAGGACTCGAACCTCTGACCCCCTGCGTGTAAAGCAGGTGCTCTAACCAACTGAGCTAACCGCCCGATTACAGGTTCAAATATAGGGTATGACTGAACAATATCGCTGAGGGCTTGACGCATAATGTTTGGACAGTATGTTACTGGACAGAACCCGCAGAAGCGTAAATCAACACAGGCCGAAATCTAACTGGCTCGGTTGCTGTCCCAGTGCCGGTAGTCCGGATATCATGCGTGGAGCCACCAAACCTATTAAAACAACCGAGGACATGGATGTCAATGCACGCTCCTTCACCCGCAGCTTGCATGCAGAGAACGCCTCGGTCGGCACCCAGTAGACCTACCTGGAGGACATTACGCAGTTCGCCCTCTTTCTGGATGAACACGGGATGCCGGGGAAAGTGGCGCATATCAGCAGGGAGCATGTCGAGATATTTGTCGCTGACCTGCTTCAGCCCTTCAAGCCTGCCACGGCAAACAACCGGTACCGGGGGTTCCAGAGGTTCTTCAAGTTGCTCGTGGACGAGGGGGAAATGCAGCAGTCCTCCATGGCCCGCATGCCTTTTCAAGCCAGGGGTACGGCAATGGACACTCGGGCCTTCTTGCTTACCACCCGCAGCGTGTGACCTTGACCCGTCAGGTCCTCCGCCAAGAGCACATCACCGGCCCCCAACGCCTCACCGTTCCGTCTCCGATACCAAAATCCGCCTCGCCAGACAGAGTTATAACATACTGCCGCCGCGGCGTGTTGTGCCAGTCCATGAACTCCCCCGGTTCCAAGCGAAGGAAGCGGATGCCTGTTGCTGCCTGCATGGGAGACCGTCCCGCTGGCCTGGGCGTAGGCGTCAGCCACGGTGGATAGGACCACGGCAAAAATGGCCGCTCCTACGGCACAGAATAACAGGTAGCCGAGTCCGCATAGCGTGAATGCGGTTACCATGTTGGGATTCTTGGGCTTCAGCCAGTTCCACAGTAACAGGGACAGGGGTATCAGCAGAGATAGTACCCCAGGACGTCGAACACCCGTGCCCACCGGATTACATCGCCTTCTCCGGCTGATTTCTGAACTGCCAGAGAGGCGTTGCTGAACGCTTCAAAGTCGAAGCTCACCGGTGCCAGAGAAAGCACAGCGCTGGCAAAGGCCAACGGGACCGATTCTATGGCGCTCCACCCCGCCACCCGCATAAACCTTCTGTCGTTGGTAACGGCATGCCTCCTTCTGAAAAACCGCCTCCTATAGCCTGGCCGGACTTTGCCCACGCTATGCCCGGAGCCTCTCTTTTGATGGCAGTATATCAGCCATGTCTCAGGTGTTAAGCCAGGATTTCCCATTTCAATTTGTGGTGAGGCCATTCTTGCCCCTCTTAGGCCTTGGCGTGAATGATATCGCCGTTGCACCGGGGTGTTAATTCTTATCCACCACCGCATTCACCCACCTGCTACCTTCGGTCCAAAACCGTCCAAATTCCAGGGAACATCTCATTAGTCAACAATCCCCCTCTGGAGACTTGATGAGGTAAGATAACAGTGGTAGAAAGAGGAAGGAGGGGGTGTGCGATGAAAAGGTTACTTGTCATCCTCTTGCTATTCACCATAATGGCTACCATTAGCTGCCGGGGGGCGCCCGGCCCCCCCGGCCCACAGGGGGAGAGGGGCCTGGCCGGTGATGCGGGGCCACCGGGGCAGGGGGTAACAGCGCCAAGCGATGAGCAATTGACTGCGCTCATAGAGAGTGTGATTTCTGAACGCGCTGACGAACTGAGAGGGCCTGAGGGGCCGCCCGGCTCCCAGGGTATTCCGGGCGTCGTCGGGTTGCAAGGGCCAACCGGGCCACACGGGCCGCAGGGTGAGACAGGTGATTCCGGCCCAACAGGACCGATGGGGCCCCAGGGACTACCAGGTTTAAAAGGTGACATCGGGCAGCCCGGAGTGAGGGGGCCTTCAGGGGTTACCGGCCTACAGGGACCACAGGGCCAACAAGGCCTGAGGGGCATCACCGGACCTCAGGGCCCAGAGGGTTCACCTGGACCGGCTGGTAAGGAATACTGGGCTGAGTTGGTCGTCCTTGGCGAGGCGATGTTTGCACA
>JASLQE010000020.1 GCA_030744635.1 Dehalococcoidia bacterium
CTCTCTCAGTTTGTTGATGATCTGCTCTGCCGTGTAGCCTTTTCTGGCCATTTGTTCCCCCTTTTCCCTAATCCAAAGTCTAACTTTATGACTGGACTAGTTTTTGGGGGGCAGGTCACTGGAGCGGGAGACCGGACTCGAACCGGCGACAGCCTGCTTGGAAGGCAGGGGCTCTACCAACTGAGCTACTCCCGCTTCTGGATCCAATGAGATGTTACTTAAAGAATCCTCGGTGTAACAGGGAAAGACCACAAACCACTATAGACTCCCTGGTCAATTATACAACGATGTTTGTAACAGCGTCCATTTGAACAACAAGTAGACAGGTTTTGGGGTTGCTGCAACAGCGGATTGAAACTGGGTATTTGATGGGGGCGGCGTGGCCAGTGGAGGGATGGTAACTGAGCGAGGAACTGTTCAACCTTTCTACTTACCAACCTCCATGATTTCGGCGTCTACCCTACCGTCTTCTATGTGAAGAATGGCGTAGGTTGCGGGATAGCCCACAGTAGAATAGCCCTGGCCGGGGTTGAGCCATAGGGTCCCCTTACGCCACTTTTTCTCAGGCTCGTGAGTATGGCCGAACAGGATAATGTCAGCCTCGGGAAACACCTGCGCAATTTCCTTGTCCATCTGCCAGGGGGGACCTCCCCATGAGGGATGGATGATAGCTATCCTGTGGCCGGCGACGTCTATCACTAGTTTATCCGGGAGGCGTTGCCGGATGGCAGTGCCGTCGGTGTTGCCGTATACCGCCGCCAGGCTGCGGGCGTGCTGCTGCAGCTCATCCAGAAAGGTGCGTCCAGTAAAGTCACCGCAGTGGACTACTAGGTCAGCATCGGATACCTCCCGGGCCATGGGGGGCGGCAGGCCAGCCAGGTTATTCATGTGAGTATCCGCAAGCACAACAATACGGGTCATGGTAACGCACCATCATTATACTACGGTGGTATCTGGTCTGCTATAATCTGAATAACTTAGAGGAGGTTGTTACTATGTTGGACTACTCTTTTAGTGAAGAGCAGGAGATGTACCGTCAGCAAGTGCGGCGTTTTGCCCGTGAGGAGGTACTACCTCGCAGGCAGGAATGGGATCGGGACCGCACATACCCCTGGGAGTTGGTCCAGCGCTTTGTGGCGTTGGGATTAGCCGACCCTTCTATGGACCATGTCACCCGGGGCATCATGGTAGAAGAAGTCGCTTACGCTGACTTCAACACCGCTTTCCCCGTGTTGCGAGCCTCTTTGCCCTATGCTCTGGACCAGTTCCCCGGCGTGCCAGACAACATTCGCCAACCTTTGATAGATGGCTTGAGCCAGGGAACAAAATTGACCGGCCTCTGCTTTACGGAGCCTGAGGCCGGGAGTGATATGGCCAACTTCCGTACGTTCGCCACCAGAGAGCAAGAGACCTGGCTCATCAATGGATCCAAGAACTCCATTAGCTGGTGTAATTCCGATGCCTATGTGGTCACCTGTAAGACTTCTCATGATAAGTCCGTCTGGTCGCTCACAAACATCCTGATACCGGCGGATTCGCCCGGGGTCAGCCCTCCCCAGGTGTGGGATGATGTCGGCACGCGGGGGACCCCCCGGGGAATGGTCAACTTCGACAATGTGCGGGTGCCCCTGAGCTATGCGGTAGGCGCTGAGGGGCGGGGCTACGAGCTGGTGGCCGACCTGTTTGATACCAACCGCTCTTTCATCGGTCTATGGTGCATCGGCCCTGCTCAGGCATCGGTGGACGAGGCCTGTGAACATGCAAAGCAGCGCCACTCCCTGGGGAAGACCATCTCGCAGTACCAGGGTGTCAGCTTCGCCCTGGCGGAGGCCCAGACCCTCCTGGAGGCGGCCAGATTGCTATGCTACAAGACCCTGTGGATGGCTGATAACGGGCAGCGCCATTCAGTGGAGGGAGCTATGTGCAAGTGGTGGGTGCCGGACATAACCTTTGACATTGTGCACCGGTGCCTGCTTTTGCACGGCCACTATGGCTATACCCGTGACCTTCCCTTTGAGCAGCGGATGCGGGATATCATGGGATGGCAGATAGGGGATGGCACCGCTGAGGTATCCAAACTTATTATCGCCCGCAATATGATGGGCAAGGACTTCACGGGTTAGGGCTGCCGGCAGCCTCAAGGTGTGGGAACGGAGGGTGGATGAAGTGAGGCAAAGTGGCCCAGCGGGAATCTCTGGACTGCGGGAGCCGGCATGAAGCCGGTGCTCTTGGCCTGTCCTGCTATTGTGTAGACCCCGGGGAGCCGGGTTCTTCCCGTGCGGCGTTCTCCCCGGCTATGCGCCCAAAGGCGATGCATTCGGCCAGATTGCCGCCTCCCGAGGGATAAAGCATGCCGTAGATCGAGCCCAGCTCACCGGCCCCGTAGAGTCTGGATATGGGGTCACCATCGGTATTGAGTATCTGGCTGTGGGCGTTGCGACGGGGTCCACCCTGGTGTTGGCACCCCCCGGCCACAGTCTGACGGCGTAGAAGGGAGGTCTCTCCAGGGGAATCAGGTCCAGTGGCCGCCTCTTGAACTCGGGGTCGTGCCCTTTCTCGCAGTAGCCGTTGTAGGTGTTTACGGTGGTACGGAGAGCGTCGGGAGGAATGTCCAGCTTCAGTGCCAACTCTTCCACGGTGGCACCGCTGATAATCCAGTCGCTCTCCAGCTCTTTGCTGTTTTCCTGGCTCCAGTGGTAAAGCTGCTGGGGGCCTGCAGGTCCGGCGATGGTAAGGGGCAGGGCGCCGGCCTCTATACGGCTCTGGTTGAAAATCCAGTAGCAGGGTATACGGGGGTACTCCAGGCGCTGGGTATCAAAGAGGCCCAACTCGTAGTATAGGCAGTGCAGCTTGAAGTTCTCGCTGGTGAACCTCTTGCCGTAGCGGTTCACCAATATGTACCCGGCTGGCTCGGGGTTACCCTCACTCTTAAGCAGGCGAGCGGTCCACCCCTTACCGCCGAAATCCAAGGGGAAGCTCCAGGGGTATTCAGCGAACTTGCCCACCGCGCGGGCGGAGCAGCAATTCATGTGCCACAGGTCTGCCCCCACTTCCAGCGCCATCCGTATGCCGTCGCCGGTGTTGGCTGGGCTGCCATAGAAATAGGCCGGGTATGTCTTCAGGTAGTTCAGCTTCATACGCTCATCAAACTCAAAGCCGCCGCAGGCCAGGATAACGCCCCGGTTAGCGCCGATATCCATCCTGTGTCCTTCACCCGTCTCCACCCGTACTCCCACTACATCGCCGTTGATGTTGGTGAGTAGCTTCTTAGCCGCCGCATTGTGCCTGACCTCAGCACCCCGCTGGCTAACCTGTTCATAGAGGGACTTCATCATGCGGGTGCCGGCGCCGTTGTAATGCCAGAGCTGTATGCTCTCGGACCCAGGGACTTCCGGGTGCTCGCCCCCGACGGCGAACAGGTGGATATTACCGCCCATTTTCTCTATCCAGCTCTTGTTGTCTGCTATGTATTCCGCCCACACCTGGGTGATAGCGGGCTCCGTCCACGGGATATCGCCGCTGATGCGGTTGAGGCCCTCCACATATTTAACGGTCTTTTTTACATCCGAGGAGCCGATGAAAATGCCGCCGGATAGATTGCTGGTGGTGTAGAAGCCGTCCGGGGCTGCTTGTCCAGGACGAGGACATCCGCCTCTTCGCCCTGAGCGGCGATGGCGGCCACCGCTCAGGCCATGCCATAGCCGCTGATGACAACATCTGCGGTCCTGTCCCAGGATGAGTCCAGCTTTATGGCCATGTTGGAGTCCCCCTTCAGTACCATGCGCGTTAACGAATTGCCCCCATTGTAGGCCGTTAAAGGATGGGCATCAAGGGCTGGGCGAACTTGTAACGGTGTAAAGACAGCAGAGGCACCCCGATGTATCGGGGTGCCTCTGGAGCTTTTTTGGTAGGGCATACCGGATTCGAACCGGTGATCTCCGCCTTGAGAGGGCGGTGTCCTTGGCCGCTAGACGAATGCCCCGTTAGCCTGTGGGATGGCTGGCCCGCATAGCGGTTAGTATTATACCGTAAACAGTCCACACGGGCAACAACATGGGCAGGCTGTGGTTTCTCAGGTGCTGCGAGGCCAGCGTTCCAGGTATGTGTCTTTGGCCTGTAGGTTAAGCAAACCAGGGGGGAGGTGTCCCCGGAGCACGCTGAATACATTTTCTTCCACACCTTGCCTGAGGTCCACTACGGCCTCGTTAGAGTACTGGGCGGTGTGGGCGGTAAGGATTAAGCAGTCCAATTGTAGTAGGGGGCTATCGGGTGGTGGGGGCTCAGGGTCTGTAACATCCAGTGCGGCACCGGCCAGAACACCGTCTTTTAGCGCCTGCACCAGGTCAGACTCATTAATAAGGCTGCCGCGAGCGGTGTTGATTAGGTATGCCGTGGGTTTCATCTTCTGAAGCTCTTCCATGCCTATCATGCCCCGGTTTTGTGAGGTAAGGGCCGTGTGGAGCGAGATATAGTCCGATTCCCGCAACAAGCTGTCCATGTCCGCCTTTTCCACACCCATCTGCTCCATGGTTGCATCCGGTACAAAGGGGTCAAAGGCGATAACGCCCATGCCAAACGCCTTGGCCCTAGGCACCAGCGACTGGCCTATGCGACCAAGGCCGACAATGCCCAGCACCTGGCCGGAGAGACGGGGCAGTGGAGGCATTATGTTGTAGCGTATATTGGGCTTTTCAGGGGTATCCCAAGCCCCCTGGCGCACCGCCTCTACGACGGGTACCAGCTTGCGGTTACAGGCCAATATCAGGGCCATGGCGTGGTTGGCCACCTCTTCCTGGCAGTAATCAGGCACATTAGCCACCAGGATACCCCGTTCGGTGGCAGCCTCTATGTCCACGCCTTCATAGCCGATTCCGATAACGCTTATAAGGCGGCAATGCTGCATGTTCTCTATGACCCGGCGGGTATAAGGCTGCATGGCAGAGATGGCCACATCGCAGTCCATGGTGGCCGCCATGATTTCCTCCTCGCCGTTGCAGGGGGTGTGGCTAAAGGTGGCACCCAGCTTCTGATAGGCTTCCTCGCTTGAGGGGATACCAGGATATCGGAAGAGGGTCATAACCACTTTGTAGCTCATGCTTGGCTCCCGGTACGCGCCAGGTGTGCCCCGCAGCGCAGGGCCGCCAGATTGAGGTTCAATGACTTATCCCGGCCGGCATACCGCTTCTCCAGATGGCTCTCCACCACTGACTGGGGTAAGGCCTTGGTAAGCTCCAGGTAGGAACCAAGCAGCACGAAGTTGGAAACCTGAGTTTCGCCCAACTCCAGGGCTGCTTCTACCGCCGGCACCAGGACTAGGCGGGCGTCCTGACGGGTGATGGACTCTTTCTGGAGCCCGGCTGACTCGGCGATAAACAACCCCCACGGTACTAGTCGGCCTTCAAATGGTTTGAACTGGGAGGGCTCCATGATTACAACGGAGTCCGCTTGGGTGAGAATGGGTGAGGCGATTTCCACCTGGGAGAGGATGACGGTACACTCGCAGGGGCCGCCCCGCATGGCCGCCTGGTAGCTGGGGAACCACATAACGCTATGGTAGTGGTCCATGGCTGCCTGGGCTAGCAGCAGACCAGCGGTAAGCACTCCCTTGCCACCCACCCCTGCTATAATAACATCATGCCTGTTAACATTTCCCATGGCTACTGAATACTCTCTATGTTCTTGAACTCCCCCAAGGGGAACTCAGGTATCATGTGCTCCTCAATCCACTTCAGGCTTTCCACCGGTGTCAGTCGCCAGTCCGGAGGGCAGGCGGATAGTATCTCCACGAAGCTGAAGCCGGTATCATCTATCTGTTTCTGCACAGCCGTTTTCATGAGTTTCTTGGTGCGCTGGTAGTTGGCGGCGGTGTGCACCGAGCCACGGGCGGAGTAGGCGCAGCCTTTGAGGGTGGCCAGGAGTTCCGGCACATGCATGGGGAAGCCGGTGGAGTTATCCCGTCCGCCCGGTGTGGTGGTGGTGACCTGGCCGGTCAGGGTAGTGGGCGCCATCTGGCCGCCGGTGGTGCCGAAGTTGCCGTTGTTGGCCATGAACACCGTGATGCGTTCCGCCCGGCCCACGGCGGCGAGCAAGGAGCCGGCGCCGATGGCTATACAGTCACCGTCACCCTGAATGGTGATAACCACGGGGCGGCCGTGGAGGGTGCGTTTGATGGCTGTGCCCACATCCGGGGCGCGGCCGTGGGCGGTGGATATCCCGTCAAAGTCCATAACGGCGAAGGCGCGGGTAGAGCAACCGACCCCGGTGATAAAAACGGTATCATCTTCCACTCCCAGGTCACCCACCACATCGGCGATGAGGCGCTCTATTATGGGGTGGTGGCATCCGGGGCACTGGCGGCACCCGGCGGGATGACGCACCCATAACCTTGGCGTGCCCGATACCCAGGTGCGGTCCTCAACATCCTGGCGGCTCATACCTTCACCTCTGCAGACAGCTTTCTTATCTCCTCCAGCACCCGTCCGGGAAGCAGCATGCCGGCGCCGGTGGGGTCATGCCGGTCCAGCATGCCCAGGAAATGCACCGGTGCCCGGCCCTCGACCCCCAGGCGGACATCGTCAACCATCTGGCCCAGGCTGTCCTCCACCGCCAGAAATACTGCGCAGCTTTCGGCTGTGGCACGCAGTGCCTGGTAGGGAAAGGGCCATACGGTGATAGGCCGGAAAAGCCCCACCTTTATACCCTCCTGGCGGGCATAATTAACTGCCTCTTTACTCACTCGGGCTACATGGCCATAGGCCACTACCACTACCTCGGCGTCATCCATCATATAAGTTTCAAAACGGACCTCGGTCTCCATCTGGCGGTTCTTTGCGTCCAGAGCACGCATCAGAGAGAGGTAATTGGTATATTCGCCCGTGGGTACCTGGCCTTGTGTACAGCCTATGACGCGGCGCTGATGGTCAGGCCGGTAGCCCTTACCGCCGATGGCCCAGTCCTTGGGTGGCAGCAGGCCGAAATCAATAGGCTTTATCTCCACTGGCTCGGCCATCTGGCCGATAATAGCATCGGTGAGGACCACAACCGGATTGCGGTACTTGTCCGCCAGATAGAAGGCCATCTGCACCAGGTCACAATTCTCTGGAACGGAGGCCGGTGCCAGGATGATACATTTATACCCCCCCTGGCCGCCGCCGCGGGTGGCGGAGAGGTAGTCCGTCTGGGCATGCTGGGTGGTGCCCTGTCCCGGGCCACCCCGCTGTACCAGGACTATGACGCAGGGAAGCTCGGCGTTGGCCATGTGGGACATGGTCTCCTGCATCAAAGCCCACCCGGGGGAGGAGGTAGAGGTCATTACCCTCATACCTGTGGCAGCGCCGCCGTAAAGCATGTTGATGGAGCCGCTCTCGGAGTGCGGCTGTATAAAGACACCCTCCCGCTGGATGAGCTCTCTTGCGAACCATTCGGTAATTTCGTTCTGGGGTGTAATCGGGTAGCCGAAGAATGTGAGGCACCCGGCGGCTATCGCGCCGAGGCAAACGGCCTCATTACCCTGGATGAGTATTCGCTCTCCCATCTGGAATCTCCTATGTGGCAGCGGGTTCTTTCTCGGTCAGCTTGTACACCTCTATGGCGAAGTGGGGACAGAGCCAACCGCAGATACCGCAGGCGTTGCATTTCTCCGGGGAGGAAAACAGGGGTAGAAGGTAACCTTGGGGGGTGAAGCGGTCTCCAGGAATGGTTATGCATCCCCGGGCGCAGAAGTGGGAACACAGGCTGCAGCCCTTGCAGAACCTCTCATCGATGGTGATCTCGCCCTTGGGCATAACAGACTCCTCAGCTTGCCGAAAATAAGTTGTACAGATTATAGCACCACCCCCTGCGGCATCTCAACCGGGAAGTCAATGTTCTCGTTCATAATGATGAGTGACACTCAATAGTGTCATGCATATTATCAGAGCAACAGTCCCTGGGG
>JASLQE010000021.1 GCA_030744635.1 Dehalococcoidia bacterium
GCCCCATCCGGGAGCACCCTTCGCAGTAGGGCCACAGCCTCATCTATGCCGCACAGGACTCCTCCCCGGCTGGAGAAGACCTCCATGGTGGCTACCGGGTCAAGGCCCTCGGCCCTGAGCACCTCCACCGCCCGCACGAAGTAGATATCAGCGGTGTCCCCGTTTATGACCGGTTCCATATTCGGCCAGGAGGTCATTTCTCCTCCATTGATATGGTTATTTTAGCGCCCAGGACCTTATCCATATGCTCCAGTGCGAACCGGTGCATGCGCTCATCAAACGAGGCCACGCAGTCCCGGGGCACCTCCACCGTGTAGTCCCGGTTGCGGGCACCGGCCACCGTGTGCAGCACACAGATATCGGTGCACACCCCCACCACGATGAGCTTATCCGGCTGGAGGACCTGAAGCCGTTGCTCCAGGGGGGTGCCGAAGAAGCCGGAGTAGCGCTTCTTGCGCAATCGCTCCCCGGGGAAGCCGGCCAGCTCGTGTACCAATTCGGCCTCTTCCGTTCCGGCCACGCAGTGGCGGGGGAAAATCCGGAACTCCAGGTCATCGGGGTCATGGCTGTCCATGATGAAACAGAGGGGAGAGCCGCGGGACATCTCCCGGGCCAGCAGCCTCTGCACCTTGGGGATGATGCTGCGGGAGGCCGCCCCGCAGAAGAGAGGGTTGCCCTCCTCCAGGAAGCCCCGCAGCATATCTATCGCCAGCACCACATTAGCCATCGGTCCCCTTTCCGGTCAGCCCCCAGAAGTTGAGCCGGAGGCGTAGCAGACCCCGTAGGTCTTCGGCCACGGTCTTCCACACCTTTACCCGGCTATCGGGGTCCTCCTTCCAGGTAACGGGCACCTCATGGATGGTGTGACCACGATGGGCGGCCAGGAGCAGCAGCTCGGTGTCAAAGAACCAGCTCTGGTCACGCACCTGCGGCACCAACTCCCGTGCCGCCTCGCTGGTAAGGGCCTTGAAACCGCATTGGGCGTCCCTGAAGGGTGCCCGGAACAGCGTCCGGATGAGGATGTTGTAGCCCCGGGAGAGAGCCTCCCGTTTGAAGGAGCGGCGCACCTGGGAGGTGGCGTGGAGGCGGGAGCCTATAGCTATGTGGGCACCGTCCTCCATGGCGGCCAGCAGCCGGGGCAGGGACTCCATCTCCGTGGAAAGGTCCACATCCATGTAGGCCACTGCGGCGGCGGGGCTTTCCAGCCAGGCCCGGCGCAGCGCCCGGCCCCGGCCCTTCTCCGGTATGTGGATGTAGCCCACCCCCTCCATCTCGTCGCTGAGCTGCCGGGCCACCTGGAGGGTGGAGTCGGTGGAGCCGTTGTCGGCTATGGTGATGTGCCACCCTGGGGGCAGGACCTGGGACAGGAAGCCGTGCAGGGTGCGTATGCTGGTGCCCAGGGCATGTTCCTCATTGAACACCGGGACGACGATATCCAGCGTCATGGTGATGATGCCTACCTGTAATTTAAATCCCGGGGTGGGTGGGAAAAGCTTTGGTTTCTCAACGGCATGACGGTCAATATCCTCTAAGATGGGGTGAGGCCGCTGTTCCGGCTCAAGGTCAGGGCTCACCCAAGAAACACCGCCCCTTTATCATGCGCCCCAGTTGCAGGGGGTCACTGGCCACCACGCTGGCCGCATACAGCTCCATGGCGGCCATATCCGAGGCCCGGTTGCGGGGGTCGCCCCGGTCTACGATGCGGGCCATTACCGGGAAGCCCTCCCAGCTTTCCTCTGTGTGGGCCAGGGGTGGGGTGATAAGGGCCAGGTTGAACGATAGAACATGGAAACTATCCCGTAGGCAGTAGAGCATCTCAAACACCCGCTCCCTCAGGGGCGGGCTGAACTCCGGCGCAAGTATGAATATCTCCCTTTCCTTGATGGGAGTCAGATGGGCCATTATCCGGATGCCCTCTATTTCAAACCCGCAGCCCACCATGCGGTGCGCCTCATAGAAGTCTTCAAAGTAGTTGGAGCCATACTTCTGACGGTAGCTCTCGGCGGCCTGCCTCAAAGCTTCAATCTTGGGGTAGTGGCGGTTCTTGGTGAGCATGACCTGGGCGTGGCCGTGGTGCAGGCTGGCCCCCGCCTTCCACAGACAGTTCCATATGAAGAGGTAATATTTAGCGTCCGGCTCATCCTGGTGGGCACGGTGCGCCCACTGCCAGCCGGTATCCAGGTAGTCGATGATACGCTCGCGGTCAAAATGCAGGGGGTTGTGGTGGTCAAAGATGACGATGGCGTGGAGCTCATCGTACTTGGCCACATTGGCTGCGGTGATGGAGTATTTGCCCCGTATGCGGCCAAAGGAGTCCTCCGGGGTGAACTTCTCCGGGTCGTTAAGCGGGTCATCCTTGGACTCATCTATTATGAGGGCCTCCATCTTCAGCCGGTCGGACTCCTCCATGGGCCGGTAGGCGCGCAACTCGTTAAACAGGGTGCCTTCGCCGGTGATGCGGTTGGTAACCCGCACCAGCTTCTGTACCCGGACGGCCTCCAGGGAGCCG
>JASLQE010000022.1 GCA_030744635.1 Dehalococcoidia bacterium
GCTTCGAGGCCCTCCTCCAGCACGATCCGCAGCCCCTCGCGGAGTGCGAGGATCATGCTGACCGGGGCCGTATGGTGGTACCTGCGCTCGGAGGTCCAGTAGTCGGCGAGCAACGCCAGGTCGAGGTACCAGGAAGTGGGCTTGCGCTGTCTGCTTCGCACTACATCCTGCCCTCTTGGGCTCAGGGCTACCGGAGACATACCGGGCGGGCAGGCGAGGCAAGTAACCACCGCCCTCGGCTCAATCACCCTGGACACCAGGGAAAAGAGGGTCAGCTTCATATCCTTGCAGGGGAACTCGGGCTTACCCTGCCGCACCCTCCCCTCTTGGACCGGGCACCGTGGATAGGAGAAGACCACCCGCTGAGGGCTTTCCTCCTCGCACCGGAATGGTGGCGATACAAGCTGCCAGCTCATAAAGCTGATTGCCGTCAGGACGGAGGGGAGCCCGCCATTGTCCAGCCTGAGGACTTCCTTTATTCTTTCCGCCTCTATCACCGATTGCCTCTCCCAGTTCTTCAGGTCGAGAAGCACGGCGGTATCCAGCCCATATTCCTGCTCCACATTTCTGAACCACAGGCTGTCCAGGGTCTGCCAGTTCCGGGCATACATCTTTGTCAACTCTATCAGTGTCTCATTTGACAGCTCTTCCAGCTTCATAAGCTCCATCCTGGAGACTTGACCCTGCAAGCGCAGCGGCGGTGCTCCCGGCCTGACTGCCTCCATTCTACCATGCCTCGTGCTCTATCTACCCAGGAACGGAAAAACGGCCTTTTACGGTCAGTCCCTTTCGCCCGCTATGGCGGTTGGGTGAAATGGATTTGCTGAGGACCCCTTCAAACCCCTTCAGGGGCAGGTTCTGCACCCCCGTTCTAGGTAGCTGGTAGCCCTCAGTCGAGGAGTTTGCCAGTAACGCCGTCCACCAGGCCGAGCGGCGTGAGGCGAAGCTCGGGTATGACGGGCAGGGCCAAGAATGACAGGGCGGCAAGCGGGGCAGGGAGGGCAGAGCCTGCGTTCCGGTCGGCGGCCACCAGGCCCCTCTGCAGCCGGGCCACCTCCGCTATTGCTATTAGGATGTCTTCATCAGAGATCCCTACGGCGATGATGTTATGGGAATCGTGGGAGATGGAGGAGGCCAAGGCACCTTTTTTGAGGTCAAAGCCCTTCACCAACCCTACCCCCACCTCCCCGTAGGCGCGGTAGCGTTCCGCCACCACCAGCTTCAGCGGGTCCCGCTGTAGCTCCGCTGCCAGCCGGTCTACCCCCTGGGATATCTGCTCCCGGTTCATGAGGGGGCTGAGTCGGCGTGTCATGGCCTGTCCCCTCTGGGGAGGAGGGGGGCCACCCGTTCCCAGACGGCCCGGGCCACTTCTTTCTCCGGCAGCAGGGCATCCACCACCAGCCAGCGCTGCGGCTCCAGGCGGGACAGCTCCAGGTATCCCTGTCGCACCCGCTGGTGGAAGGGGAGTGGTTCCCGGATGAAACGGTCGTCGTCGGTGTGCTTGCGGGCCAGGCCCACCTCCTCAGGCACATCCAGGAGGACCGTGATATCGGGTGTCAGTCCGCTCATGGCTACACGGTTAGCGGCGCGTATAGCCTCTCTGTCCACACCCCTCCCGTAACCCTGGTAGGCCAGGGTGGAATCGGCATAGCGGTCGCACACCACCACCCGGCCCCCTGCCAGGGCGGGGCGGATTACCCGGCTGGTAAGCTGGGCGCGGCTGGCGGCGAAGAGCAATAGCTCCGCCTCCGGGGTGAGGGCCGAGTTGCCCTTGAGGAGGCGGCGCAGCCGGGCGGCCAGCGGCTCCCCCCCCGGCTCGTGGGTAAGAAGCACGGGGATGCCCCGGCGGCGGAGGTGGCGGGTCAGTATACGGGACTGGCGGCTTTTGCCGCCGCCCTCCCCGCCTTCAAAGGTGATGAAAATCCCCAGCGCTGTCCCTGATGCTGCCATCGCATCTCCATTCTACCGCCAAAAGGCTGATTTGGTAAGACATAGAAACTGGAGGGTGGCTGCCTACTACCCGCTTGATAAAGCGGCAGCCCATGGTTAATATAGACGCAAGTCGCATTCAAGGAGGCAGTATATGAAGGCACTGGTATACGGCGGCACCGGCCCCACCGGCCCCTATGTGATAGATGGGCTTATCAAGCGGGGATACCAGGTGACCATCTTCCACCGGGGCACCCACGAGATTGACCTGCCCAAAGAGGTGGAGCACATCCACGGCGACCCCCACTTCGTGGAGACCCTGGAGGAGGCCCTGGGCAGCAACACCTACGACCTCACCATAGCCATGTACGGCCGGTTGCGCTTCACGGCCCAGGTTATGCAGAAACGCACACCCCGCTTCATAGCGGTGGGTGGTGTCGGCGTCTACCGGGGATGGATAAACCTGGCTATGTCCGAGCCTTCCCGCATACCCATACACGAGGATGCACCCCTGCAGACTGAGCCTGAGGTGGACAAGTTCTCCTACCGCATGGTGGAGGCTGAGTGGGCCGTGATGGCGGGTCACCAAGCCGGACACTATAACGCCACCCATTTCCGCTACCCCATGATTTACGGCCCCCGCCAGCTTGCCCCCAGGGAGTGGAGCATAGTGCGCCGCATTCTGGACGGCCGCCAGCGCCTTATTCTGGCTGACGGCGGCCTGACCCTTGAGTCCAGGGGCTACGCGGAGAATATGGCCCACGCCCTCATGCTGGCGGTGGACAAGCCCGACGCCTGTGCCGGTCAGATATACAATGTGCGGGACGATGGCCTGCTGGATACCAAGGACTGGGTGAATGTCATCGCCGGTATGATGGGGCACCGCTTTGAGTTCGTGGAGATGCCCTACGCCCTGGCCCGCCCCGCCCGCATTTACAACGGCCGCTCTCAGCACCGGGTGCTGGACATCAGCAAGGTTAAGGCCGAGCTGGGCTACACGGATATAGTGCCCATTGAGAAGGCCGTGGAGATGAGTGCCCGCTACTATCTAGAGAACCGGCCAAAGCCGGGTGGGGAGACGGAGCAGCAACTACGGGACCCCTTTGACTATGATGCCGAAGACCGCCTCATTGAGAAGTACTATGAACTGGCCAACCAGGTGCGGGAGGTGGCCCCGGCCGCTCTGGGGTTCCGCCACCCCTATTCCCACCCCAAGAAGCCCGGTGAGCAGCCTACTGTGACGCCGGGGACCTGAGGGGGCCGGGGGAGAGCTTCTCCAACGCCTGCTGGAAGTGGGCGGCGCCGATATGGAACCGGTGTAGGTCCTCTGTATTTCCCCCTACGAACTCCCTCAGGGCCATCATGCCCGCCTGCTGGCACAGTGCTCCCAGGTCAGCGCCGGTCCATCCCTGGGCGGTGCCTGCCAGTTCCTCCATGTCCACATCGGGTGCCAGGGGCATATCCCGGGTGTGGATGGACAGGATATCCAGCCGCTGCGGGCGGCCGGGTAGAGGGAGCTCCAGCAGCACATCGAAGCGGCCGGGGCGCAGCAACGCCGGATCCACCATGTCTATGCGGTTGGTGGCCCCCAGCACGGTGACCCCTTTCAGGTCCTCCATGCCGTCCATCTCGGTGAGGAGTTGGCTCACCACCCGCTCCGCCACATGGCTGGAGTCCATGCCGCTGCGCCGGGGAGCGATGGCGTCCAGCTCGTCCAGGAAGACGATGCACGGTGCCGCCTGGCGGGCCTTCTTGAACACCTCCCGCACCCCCTTCTCGCTCTCCCCCACCCACTTGGAGATGAGAGAAGGGCCTTTCACCGAGATGAAGTTCATACCGCTTTCGGTGGCCAGGGCCTTGGCAAGCAGGGTCTTGCCGGTGCCGGGTTCCCCATGTAGCAGGATACCCCGGGCCGGGGAAAGGTGGGCGTAGTCATACAGCTGGGGGTGCTTTAGAGGGAACTCCACCGCCTCCCGCAGGAAGCGCTTGGCGTCCTCCAGGCCCCCCACCTCCTCCCACCGCACCTCGGGGACCTCGGTGAACACCTCCCGTATGGCGCTGGGCTCCACCTCTTTGAGGGCCTCTATGAAGCTCTCCTGGTCAACATCCAGTCCCATGAGTTCCTCATAGGGGATGTATGCCTGCTGGAAGTCAATATGGGGCAGGAAGCGGCGCAGGGTGTGCATGGCCGCCTCGCGGCACAGGGCCTCCAGGTCGGCACCCACAAAGCCGTGGGTGACGGAGGCCAGCTTCTCCAGGTCCACATCGGGTGCCAGGGGCATACCCCGGGTGTGGATGAGCAGTATGGCCAGCCGGCCCTTCTTGTCGGGGATGCCGATGCCAATCTCCCGGTCAAAGCGGCCCGGCCGTCGCAGTGCGGGGTCCAGAGAATGGGGGATGTTGGTGGCGGCTATGACGATTACCCGCCCCCGGGGCCGAAGGCCGTCCAGCAGGGCCAGAAGCTGGGCCACCACCCTCTTCTCCACCTCGCCGTGCACCTCCTCCCGCTTGGGAGCGATGGCGTCAATCTCGTCTATGAAGATGATGCTGGGGGTCTGTTGCTCGGCCTCGTCAAAAATGCGGCGCAGGTGGGCCTCACTCTCCCCATAGAACTTGTGTATCACCTCAGGGCCGTTGACATGGCTAAAATGGGCCAGGGTCTCACTGGCCACCGCCCGGGCTATGAGGGTCTTGCCACACCCCGGGGGCCCGTGCAGTAGTACGCCTTTGGGAGGCTCGATGCCCAGCCTCTCAAACACCTCGGGGTACTTCAGGGGCATCTCCGCCATCTCCCGGATGCGCTGGATTTCCCGGCCCAGGCCGCCGATGTCCTCGTAGGTAATGCGGGCGCCATGGGCCTCAGGCTTTCCCATCTCCTGGTTCAAGACCACTGTGGTATCAGCGACGATGACCACGGCACCTTCCGGTGATGTCTCGGCCACCACCAGGTCCTGGGCACGGGTGCCGAATAGGTTCACCCGTACGCGGTCCCCCTGCAGGACAGCCATGCCCTGCAGAAGGCGTCCCAGGTAGCTGGTGTCCTGGGGGCCGGCCCAGGGGCCCTCCTGAGGGGTCAGTGCCACCCGCAGAGCAGGGGAAGTGGCCTCTGAGGCCACGGTAACCTTTTCGTCCAGGCTGGCGCCGGTGTTCTCCCGGATAAGGCCGTCAATCTGGATGACGCCCAGTTCGCCCTCCCCGGGGGCGGTGGGATGTGCCCGAGCCACGGTCTGCCGCTGGCCCTGCAGGCTGACCACCTCTCCGGTGGCCACCCCCAGAGCGGCCATGTCCCCCGGGTGCAGACGGGCCATGCCCTGGCCCACCTCCCGCGGGCTGGCCTCGGCCACCTTCAAGGTGAAAGTTGTCTTCTGCTCCATGACACCCCATTGTGCCCCAACTGTGCCCCCGCTTCAAGCCCACCGCCCGGTGTAGCCCAATACGGGCTTTTTCCCAGCTTGGCTTTGGGGCGCTGCAAGCGGCGCCCCCACCCGTGTATGGCCTCCGGGGGTCTGGGGGGCTAAGCCTCCCGTATGTGATTTATGAGGCGGGCAGGGAGAGAAGGACAGGTTCTCTGATTAATCTATTAGCCTGAACATACTCTTTGGTGCCCCGCAAACGGGGCATTTTCGGGGGCTTCCCCCTCTATGGTGTTGCCGCAGTAATGACAGACCACAATCGGCTTAAGCTCCGCGGGCTGGCCCTTCTCCTCGCCCTCGGCCTCAGCCTGCTTTATGAAGTCGGGGTACATCTCACTGAACTCGTGATGCTCGCCCCCTGCGGCGCCCAGCAGGTTGTCCCCGGTAGAGCTTATCCTTTTCAGCGCATTCAAGTGGTTTCAAGCATGCGCAGTCTCGGCATCCGCTGTCGCCCAGAATAACCTGGCTATCTGTTTGTGTCCCTCTTTCTCGGCCTTCTCCGCAAAGAAGAGGTACCTGCGGTTAGCCTGGCTCTCTCCGACAAAAGCAGACTGCAGGTTATCGTTTGTTGCGCCCATAACACACCTCCATCAGACACACAATAGCCCAGCAAGCATGGCGATATTCAGCACGCCTGGCACGATCAAGCCTAACACCCCAAACGGGGTCTAGCAATCCGTCCGGTCACCACGGGAGAGGGTACAGGTTGCGCCGAGACGCTCTGGAATTGGCTGAGCATTCCGCCTCGGTTCAGACTAGGGCGACGGCCTCTATCTCTATGCGGGCTCCCAGGGCCAGGGCGGCCACCTGGACGGTGGTCCGGGCAGGGGGCTCAACGGGAAAATAGCCGGCGTAGACCCCGTTCATGGCGGCAAAATCGGCCATGTCCGCCAGGTAGACGGTGGTCTTGACCACCCTCTCCATAGCGGAGCCCGCATTTTTTAGCACTGAGGCGATGTTATCCAGGGTCTGCCGGGTCTCCGCCTCAATGCCTCCCTGAACCATTTCCGTGGTGCCGGGGCGCAAAGGGATGTTGCCCGACACAAAGACAAAACCGCCGGCCTTTACCGCCTGGCTGAGGGGAACCCTCTTCAAAGGCCCGATAACCTCTCTATCCACAGGCTCCTCCTTGAGAAAGTAGTATCAGAATCATACACCAGCCAGCCTTTAGTTGTAGCCCCGCGGCCTTTGTATCCGTAGGCGGGCCTTGCGCATTACCAAAGTAGCAGACCCGGTGCCGGTTCATACACTGCCAGTTCACCCGACCCCCGGGGAGCCTGCTACTGGCCGGAAAGGCCGGCCTCTTTGTAGACCTCCCGCTGGATGACCAAGCGCATAATCTCGCTGATCCCCACCCCTATGGTGAAGCCACAAGCATCCCGGGAGTGGCGTTCAACGAGGTATTTATCGGTATACCCTATGCCTCCCAGGATTTGCATGGCCTCAGTAGTCACTTTGAAGGCGGTCTCCTTGACGGCGGGAAGGTCCCGGTCTATCATGCGGGCGGCCTTTATCCTCAGCAGGCTGGCTGCCTCTATCATCAGGGCCAGGTCCCCTATCTTGAAGCTCACGCCCTCAAAGGCCCGTATCTGCCGATGAAAGGCCATCCTCTCCTCAGAGTAGCGCCGTGCTATTTCCAGGCATATCCGTGCCGGGCCGATGACACCGCCGGCCACCACTACCCTCTCCTGGTCCAGCATGTCCATGAGAATATCAAAGCCCTGGTCCTCCTGGCCCACCAGGTTTTCCCGCGGGACACGGACGCCGTTGAACACCAGCTCTGAGACGATGCGTAGCCCTTTCCAGCCGAGGGCGCTGAACTCCTCGGCTGGGTGTATGTTGCCCCTGTCCTTCTCCACAATGAAGACACCTATGCGCCTAGTGGGATGCACATCGGGACTGGTTATGGCGAACACCAGAAAAACATCGGCCACGCCGACGCTGGCCGTGAAGCGCTTCTCGCCGCTCATGATGTAGCTGTCACCATCCCTCACGGTGCGGGTGCTGATACGGTCGGCATCAGAACCCACCTCCGGCTCGCTGATGCATTCGGAGACGATTACCTCCGCTTTGAATATGGAGGGCAGTAGCTTTTCCTTTTGCTCCCGGCTTCCGTACTTCCATAAGCAGTAGGCAACATGATGGGGGACACTCCGGGCGCAGGCCAGCGGGTAGGCCACGGCCCCCGTCTCCTCATTGACTATGGTCTCAGAGAGGAGGTCCCTGCCCCTCCCCGCCGTGGGGGGAGGGGAACCTCACCCCTATGTACCGCTTGCCTGCCAGCTTGCGCAGGGCTTCAAAGGGGTACTCGTTATCCCGGTCCATGGGGGCGATGATGGGTACAATCTCCGTCTGGAAAAACTCCTGAGCCTCCCGCTGGTAGGCCTGCTCGGTCTCGGTGTAGAATATGGACTCCATTTCAACCTCCGGTCAGCGGCCTGGGACCTGAGCCATTACTATTGTAACAGCACCTGTGCGGCTCTAATCCATCACCGTTGCTGGAGACGATATGTGCCCTGTGCCTGCGGTAGTCAGTCCGGGCCAGAACCCTAATTGACCTTCCATCTGGAAACGAGGCCCTGGATACCACGGTGGGTGGGCGCATAGAGGGGTCCATAGGGACGGAGGTAGAGGGGGAAGAGCTTGATGAAGGGCTGGTCTAATATCGATTCGGGTTCCACCTCAAAGTAGCCGCAGTACTCGGTTACCAGCTCTTTGAGGAGCCTCTCCTCGCCCTCATCGGGTTGGGCCACCCCCACCTCTTTACCCAGCTGGTGCTCTTCCACGGTGCCCCGGAGGAAAATCACCCCGGCATGCATACCGGTCCCGATGAACCTGGCTAGGTGCCGTGTCCTTTTCCCCAGGGTCAGCCCCAGGACCACCAGAACACCGCCGGCCATATACTCACCCAGAAAGTCCTGGGCGGTGCCACCGATGACCAGCTTGGGACACTTATCGCCGAACTCCTTCATGTGGACCCCGGCCCGATAGCCGACATCGTCCCGGATGAAAATCTTCCCACCCCGGGCGGAGAGGCCGGTGATATCACCAGCCAGGCCGTGGACGATAATGGTGCCGTGGTTCATGGTGTTCCCGCAGCCGTCCTGGGCATTTCCGTATACCGTAACCCGTGGGCCATCCATGAAAGACCCCAGGTCATTGCCGGGAACGCCGAAGATATCTATCTGTACCGGACGGTCCAGGTCTGTGCCGATGTAGCGCTGCCCGGCCACGCCGTGCAGCTCAATCCGGTCGGCCCCATCCGCAACCAGGGACCTGAGGATGCTGTTAAGCTCCCTGTAGTGTAGCCCTGCGGTATCCACCCGCGCTACCGAACCGTTATCGTGGAGTTTCACCCGCTCTACCCTCATCGCCTTACTCCCCAGCCAGCCTAACCCCCAGGATATCCGCCTCCTCCCGGCTGAGGCCCACACCCCGCAGGTGCAGCCGGTTACCGCGCAAGCTCTCTATAGCATTTATTCCCATTGCGCCCAGCATCTCCTTGATCTCATGGCTCCAGGCCTCAACGAGGTTGGCTATCCGTTGCGCCGCAATCTCCGGGTTCTGACGCTTGGTCAATTTATCGTCAGTGGTGGTTATACCCCAGGCACACCTGCCGGTGTAGCACGCCTGACATTCTGTACAGCCCATGGCGATGAGGGCCGCGGTGCCGATGTAGACCGCATCCGCCCCCAGGGCGATGGCTTTGGTAACATCGCCGCTGTTCCGAAAGCCACCCGCTACCACCAGGGATACCCGGTTGCGGATTCCTTCGCTACGCAGCCTCTGGTCTACGGAGGCGATGGCCATCTCTATAGGGATGCCCAGGTTGTCCCGGATAATCTTAGGGGCCGCCCCGGTTGAGCCTCGAATGCCGTCCAGGGCGATGATGTCCGCACCGGCACGGGCAATCCCCGAGGCGATGGCGGCGGAGTTGTGCACGGCCGCGATTTTAACGCTGACCGGTTTGGTATAGTTGGTGGCCTCTTTCAAGGCGTATATAAGCTGGGACAGGTCCTCAATGGAGTATATATCGTGCTGTGGGGCCGGGGAGAGGGCATCGGTTCCGGTGGGAATCATGCGGGTTGTCGCCACCTCAGCGCTGATTTTTTCCCCAGGTAGGTGGCCTCCGATGCCCGGTTTGGCACCCTGGCCTATTTTGATTTCCAGGACACGGGCCACATCCAGGTACTCCGGGTGGACCCCAAAGCGGCCAGAGGCTACCTGTGCGATGGTGTTCCTGCCGTACTTGTAGAGCTTGGGGTGCAGCCCTCCCTCACCGGTGTTGAAAAGGGTACCCAGCATGGTCGCCGCCCGGGCCAGGGACTCGTGGACATTGATACTTACGGCACCGTAGGACATGGCTGAGAAGAGCACGGGGGTCTCTACCATAACCTGAGGGGCCAGCCGGGTGCTGAGTCTCCCTGTCGCCGGGTCAATCTCCACCTGGTCGGGTTTGCTACCCAGGTAAGTTCTCAGCTCCATGGGCTCCCGGAGGGGGTCTATGGAGGGGTTAGTGACCTGGCTGGCGTTGAGGCAGAGCTTGTCCCAGTAGCATGTCCAGGGCTTATCGTTGCCCATGCCGGTGATAAGGACGCCGCCCGTCTCCGCCTGCCGGGTGATGTCTTCAATCACCTCCGGTCGCCAGTGGGCGTTGTCCCGGTACTCCACCGGGTTGAGGCGAATTTCAATGGCACTGGTGGGGCAGAACACCACGCAACGGTGACAGCCCACGCAGTTGGGGTCAATGGACTCCACCCGGTCGGCGGACTCGTCAAAATACTGCGCCCCAAAGCTGCACTGCTCCACACAGCCCTGGCAGCGTATGCACCTACGGTCATCGCGCTCCACCCGAAAACGGGTCTTCAGGTAACTCGGCATGTGGTAGCGGTAGCTGGAAGGGGCTACGCTCTGGGCCTGGCCGGCCTCAGCGTTGCTTTTGATGACTGTCATCGCCGCACCGCCTCGCGGTTCTGGACATCCCATTCCAGGGGGTGAGCCACAGGCTCTCCCAGCCTCCCCACAACCGGCTCCCCGCCCCGCGGCTTCCAGGACCGGTCAATGTCAGGGCACACCAGCGTTATGGCTGACTCCTCAGAGGAAATAAAGAGCACATCACCCTTTACAGCGGCGCTTAGGGGGCGCAGCCGGATGCGGTCCGTCAGGCCAATCATCTCGCCGGTGTGGGCAATGATGATGGTAAAAGGCCCGTTGAGCAACAACCCCGGATAGACCTGGCGCAGCGTCCGCAACAGTTCACGTTCGTCCTCGGGACGGCGCTCGATACTCTTCCAGAACGGCGGCGCAACGATATCGGCAAAGACCTCGACGGGCAGCCCGTGCTTGCGGATGATGAGGTCAACCGCATAGGCCACAACCTCGGTATCGGTCTGCATCGTGCACTGATAGCCGAACTGCTCTAGGTAGCGTCGGTTGATTCCGTAGGACGAAATCTCGCCGTTG
>JASLQE010000023.1 GCA_030744635.1 Dehalococcoidia bacterium
CCGCCACCAGGGCCATATCGTCGGGGTTCATCTCACGGCTGGTGCGGCCGTCGGGCAGGGTGAAGGGGGACGGCGACAGGGGATGTGGCGTGAGGCGCGCGCCAGCCGCCACACCGGCGTGCATAAGCTGCACGGCCACCCGTGCGCCGCCGCTGTGGATGGCCCCCACCAGCTTACGCAGGCCAGGCAGGAAACGGTCATCATCTATAACTAACTGCCGGGGAGAAGCCTTGGCACTTACGGTGTCCAGGCAGGCACCCTCCACCACTATCAGCCCCGCACCACCTTCGGCCCGTGCCCGGTAGTAGTCTATGGTGCGCTGAGTGGCCAGGCCATCCCTGTCCCCCAGGTTAGTGCCCATGGGGGGCATCACCACCCGGTTCTTTAGCTCCAACCCACCGATGCGCATCGGACTGAACAGCACAGACCCCGTTGCAGCCATCAGGCCCCCTTTTAGAACAGATTTAGCCCATTATACCACCCGTCCCTCAATGCAGGGCTTGGCCACCCCACCACCCACCCTGCTATAATGGGGCATATTTTCGGCAGGAGGTAAATATGGCCACACCGCTGGAGGGCATAAAGGTGGTGGAGATGGCACGGGGCTGGGCCGGGCCGGGGGCAGGAATGTACCTGGCCGACCAGGGGGCCATGGTCATAAAGGTGGAGCCCCCCGGCGGCGACGATGCCCGCCGCTTCTACACCTCCGCCCCCATCCAAGGTGAGGACCGGGGCTTCCTGGTGGTCAACCGCAACAAGCGCGGCATGGTGGTGAGCCTCGCCACCGAAAGGGGCAGGGAAATAGTACACCGCCTGCTTGAGGACACCGATGTTTTCCTGGAGAACTTCCGCCCCGGTGTGGCGGAGAAGCTGGGCATGGACTATGACACCCTCCACCCCAGGCATCCTCGACTCATATACGCATCCCTTAGCGGCCTGGGGGCCAGAGGCCCTTATTCCGGTCTGCCAGCCTACGATATGGTGGTCCAGGCCTTCTCCGGCATTATGGGACAGCGGCACCACCCGGATGGCACCCCTATGAACGCCGGTGTCTGGGTGACGGACTGCTCCACCCCCATGATGCTGGCCTACGGGATCACCCTGGCCCTGCTGGTGCGGGAGCGCACCGGCGTGGGGCAACGGGTGGAGACGGCCCTGCTAAACCAGGGCCTGGCCATGCAGTCGGTAGAACTGGTGAGGGGGGAGGCGGACCGGCAGCGTGCCCCCCAAAAGTACTCGGCCCAACCCATGTATTCCCCCTACCAGTGCGCCGACGGCCAGTGGCTGGTATGCGTGGTGGTCAACAACGACCAGTGGCACCGCCTTTGCCGAGCGCTGGATGCGGAGGCCCTGGCCGAAGACCCCGAGTTTGATGACCCCCTGAAACGGGCACGGGGGACTGAGGTGCTCTACGCCATTATGTCAAACCTCTACGCCAGCCGGCCCAGGGACGAATGGCTGGAAGTGCTTAGAGAGGCCGACCTGGCCGTGGCCCCGGTGCTGCGCCGGGAGGAGGTGTTCACTCACCCCCAGTTCCTTGAGAATGACCTGATAGCGGAGGTTGAGCACCCCACGGCGGGCAAGCTGAATATGATGGGTATACCGGTTAAGCTAAGCGAGACCCCGCCCCGGACCCCGGAGTCCACCGTGGCCTCCCCCACCCTGGGTCAGCACACCCGGCAGGTGCTGCTGGAGCACGGCTTCTCCGAAACGGACGTAGCCTCTCTATACGACGAGGGAATAGTGGGCTGAGGGGCCAGCACCCCTAATAATAGGTGGTCCGACAACCATCTTTTACCGCCCCCCTCCCCTGTGGGCTATGCCCGGTTACGCGGGATGGATGGGAACAAAATTCCCCGCTAAACGATGTCGCCGGCAGCCACGATACAGACGCCGGAATTCCGGCTACCGGTAGCGGTATCCCGGGCGAAGGCGACTACTCAGTTACCCGGTAGACATGGTCGCCGGGTCGCACCCGGTCCGGCACCTTGATGCCGATGGACTGCCCCGGCTGGGCCTCTTCCACATTAACATTGTCCACCTGCATGGAGCCCACTGACACCTCAAGGTCCGTGGTATGCCCATTGATGCGGATTATGTCTCCCACCTTGACGGGGGCGAAGAGTTCAATCCCGGCCACCACCACATGGGAGAAGAAGTGGGACACCCGGCCTATCTCTTCCTCCACTGCCATGGCGCACCTCCTACCTCAAGCATAGTGCCAGGCCAAGGCCTTTACAACGGGGGGGCCTGCTGGTGCCAGTCTGTCGCCTCCTGGAAGGCGTGGCCTATGCGCAGCAGGGTCTCTTCAGAAAGCCCTTTGCCCATAAGCTGCATTCCCACCGGCAGGCCTTCAACAAATCCTGCGGGTAGGGTGAGTGCCGGAATGCCGGCGATGTTGACCGGGATGGTGAAAATGTCTGAGAGGTACATCTGTATGGGGTCATCCACTTTCTCACCCAGCCTGAAGGGGACGGTAGGCGAAGACGGGGTAACCAGGGCATCGCACCTCTCAAAGGCGACCTCCAACTCACGGCGGATAAGCGTCCGCACCTTCTGTGCCTTGAGATAGTAAGCATCATAGTAGCCGGCCGATAGGGCATAGGTTCCCAGCATGATTCGCCGCTTCACCTCGGGGCCGAACCCCTGCTGGCGGGTCTGCTCCATGTCCTCCCACATGTTGGAGCCGCCGTGGGCGGAGAAGCCGTACTTGACGCCATCGTAGCGGGCCAGGTTGGCAGAGCACTCGGAGGGGGCGATTATATAGTAAGTGGGCAGGGCATATAGGGTGCTGGGCAGGGAGATACCCCACTCCACCCGTGCCCCCAGCCCCTCCAGGACACCGATGGCTTGCTTTAGCACATCGGCCACCCCCGGCTCCAACCCCGGAGGGAAGTACTCTATTGGCATCCCCAGCCTGAGGCCCTTGATGTCCGTTTGCAGGGCCCTGGAGTAGTCCGGCACCTGGTCGGGTATGGAGGTGGAGTCACGCAGGTCATGCCCGACGATGGCCTGAAGCACCAGGGCGCAGTCGGCCACCGAGCGTGTAAACGGGCCTATCTGGTCCAGAGAGCTGGCAAAGGCCACCAGCCCGTAGCGAGGCACCAGACCGTAGGTAGGCTTGAGGCCCGCCAGCGAGCAGAACCCCGCCGGCTGGCGGATGCTGCCCCCGGTATCCGACCCCAGGGCAAACGCCACTTCCCCGGAGGCCACCGCTGCCGCTGAGCCTCCTGAGGAGCCACCCGGCACCCGTTTCAGGTCCCACGGGTTATGGGTGGGGAAGAAGGCCGAGTTCTCCGTGGAGGAGCCCATGGCGAACTCGTCCATGTTGGTCTTGCCCACCATCACCATGCCGGCCGCCTGGAGCCGCTCCACCACGGTGGCGTTGTAAGGGGGCACAAAGTCTTCCAGCATACGGGAGCCGCAGGAGGTGCGGATGCCACGGGTGCACATGTTATCTTTGATGGCCGCAGGTATGCCGGTAAGCGGTGTGGCAGTCCCATCCCGGAAGCGGGCTTCAGCCTGCGCCACCCCCCGGCTGGCGGCCTCCTCGGTAACGGTGAGAAAGGCCCGCACCCGTCCGTCCACGGTTCTTATCCGCTCCAAGGCGGCCTGTGCCACATCGGCGCAGGAAAGCTCCCGCCGCTTGAGGCGCAGGTGCAGCTCACCGATGGTGAGGTAAGGGGAGAGCAACCTATTCTTCCAGTACCGCCTGGACCCGGAAGTAGCCCTCCTCGGGGCGTGGGGCATTAGCCAGGATATCCTCCGGCGAGAAGGAGTCCTCGGACAAGTCCTCCCGCAATACGCTGTGCAGCGGAACGACATAGGCGGTGGGCAGGATATCGGAGGTGTCCAACCCCTGTAACACCTGGAAGTGCTCCAGGATGGACGAAAGCTGCTCCCGCATACGCTCCACATCCTCCGCACTTAGCCCCAGGCGGGCCAGCTTAGCGATGTGGCTTACTTCTTCCTGCGTCAGGGCCATACGCAGGCTATTCTATCTTCGCGGCCTCAGGGTGTCAATCGTAAGACAGGGCTGTGCCACAGGCCGCCGGTTTGACACCCCGTACGCCAGAGGAATAAAATGGAGTCAAGTACCCGAAAGGAGCATGGGCATGAAAGAAGATGTAGAGAAAGTCCTGGAAGAAGTAAGGGCTTTTCTGAAGGCCGATGGCGGCGATGTTGAGCTGGTGGATGTGAGTGAGGATGGAATAGTGAAGGTGCGGCTGACGGGGGCCTGTGGTAGCTGCCCCATGTCCACCATGACTCTCAAGAACGGCATTGAGCGTATCATCAAGAAGGAACTCCCTCAGATAGCCGAGGTAGTGGCTGTAGATTAGCCCCTTCCCACCCTAATCCCCCGTCTTCTCCATCTCAAACGCATGGTGCAGGATCCCTACCGCTTCTCGCACCTTGTCCTCATCTATGATGCAGGTTATCCGTATCTCGGATGTGGTTATGAGTTGGATGTTTATCCCCTCCTGCGCCAGCACCCGGAACATCCGGGCGGCATACCCCGGTGTATTCTGAATGCCGCTGCCCACTATGCTCACCTTAGCCAGCGCGCTGTCGCTCAATAGCTCGCGGGCGCCCAACCCGGGCAAAACCTCCTTGATGATATCCAATGACCTGGCCAGGTCACCGCGGGACACCGTGAATGTCAGGTCGGTGATATTCTCCATGCTGGCGTTCTGGACTATGGTGTCCACGCTGACATCTGCCCTGGCCAGGGGCTCGAACACGGCGGCGGCAATCCCTGGCCTATCGGGTACCCCGGCTACCGTGATTTTAGCCACATCCGTATCGTGAGCGATGCCCCTTACTTTGTTTCGTACTTCCATGGCACAACCTCCGTGAATAAGAGTCCCCGGCGCCTGGCTGAAGCTGGATGCTACCAGGATTGGTACGTTGTATAGCCAGCCCAGCTCAACGGCCCTGGGGTGCATCACCTTGGCCCCGTATGTAGCCATCTCCATCATCTCCTCATATCCTATCTCGGCCATCGGACGGGCCTCGGGGACGAGCCGGGGGTCCGCGGTAAACACGCCCTCCACATCGGTATAGATTTCACACCGCCCTGCACCCAGCCCAGCGGCCAGGGCCACAGCAGTAGTATCGGAGCCTCCCCGTCCCAGGGTGGTTACCTCCATCTCCCGTGTAATGCCCTGGAAACCGGCCACCACCACCACCCGGCCAGCCTCTATCTCCTTTAGCAACCGGTGGGCCTCCACCACCAGGATGCGCGCCCTCCGGTGAGAGGCGTCTGTCCAAATACCAGCTTGGGCTCCGGTGAGGCTCAGGGCGGGGCATCCCAGGTCATTAAGGGCCATGGCCAGCAGTGTGCTGGAGACAATCTCCCCTGTGGCCAGCAACATGTCCACCTCACGCTCCGGGGGCTGGTTGGACACCTGATGGGCCAGGCCCAGCAAACTATCAGTGGCGTCCCCCATCGCGGAGACCACCACTACCGCCTGGTCACCGGCTGCCCGTGCCCCGGCAACACGGCGGGCAACCGCCTTCAGCCTTTCCACCCCGGCTACTGAGGTGCCCCCGTACTTCTGCACTACCAACGCCATGTCAGTCAACCTCCCCGGTAACCACGCCATCCAGCGCCGGCTGCGCCACACGGGTCGCCCCTGCCACCCCCATCCCCTCGGCTGTCTTCTTCATAGCATCGGCGATGGCGGTCTTATTTTCAATGCACAGGGCCCGGCCCAGGTAATCAAAGCCCGTGCCCAGGTTGGCTGCGGTGGCGCGCACCCATACGAAGACCCTCTGCTTCAGCATAAGACACCATCATTATAATTCAGGCCACACCCTGTGGATAGTGAGGGGATAC
>JASLQE010000024.1 GCA_030744635.1 Dehalococcoidia bacterium
AGGTCCAGGACCTCCAGAAGGTTTGTATACGCCAGCTCATAGCCCAGGGAAAAGCCGATGACATCGAACTCATTCAGTGGATGGCGGGACTCTAAGCTGAAGAGCGGTATCCGGTGGCGGCGCAGGGCGGCGGCCATATCCTCCCACGGGGTGTATGCTCGTTCGGTCAGCACTCCTGTGACCAAGTTGAGGAGGTGGTACAGTATGGGTATGGCCAGGTTGGACATGCCAATCTCGTAGAGGTCAGGGAACACCAGGGCCACCCGCAGACGCGCCACGTCCCAATTGGGGGTTACGCTGTTCCACTCGCCGCCGGTATAACGGGCCGGCCTGGTTACCTCAAAAAGCAGGGAGTCCAGTTGCATGGTCAACCTTGATATTATAGGGCATATTAAAGGGGATATCATAGGGCGGTACGCGCTACGGGGCCAACCTCAGCGCCCGGGACGCGTAGCAAACCCCCCACGCGGCCAGCTACTGGACGATGACTTTCTCCTCAGACACGAAAAACAGCATCTTGCTTCTATCTATGAACTTATCTTCATCATCTCGGATTATCTTCCCCGGGTCACCCAGATAGAACTCAGACGACTTGAGGAATGTATTCAGGTCATCAAACCACAGCTCCACTACCCCGTCCACATGTGGCTGCCCACCACCCGGTAGCTGCACAGGATGGTTCTGTGCATACCTTCTCACCCCTGGGAACACCCTGGCGATAAGGGGCCCGTGCTCCTTTTCCCAGTAGCGTGTAAACTCCTCCTGGGACAGCCCCTTTTTCCTGTTTATCAGTCCTATCAGCTTAATCAACCTGCTCACCTCCCTTTGTTGTTATCTGTGACAGCTCAGAATAACCAGGCAGGAAGCCTAAAGGCACCGCTCGGCCTCTCTGCTCACATGCGCCCAGAGCTCCTGCGGCAACGGGCCGCATTGCCCGGCTGCGGCATTCTCCACTATGCGCTCGGGTCGGGATGAAGCCGGAATAACCACGCTTACCCTGTGGTCTGAAAGTATCCAGGCCAGTATTGCCTGCGCCCAGGTATGAATTCCGTGCCCAGCCAGTGGGGCCAGGTCAGGTTGATGTTTCAGCCCGGTCACCAGCTCCCCCCGTCCCAGGGGCCTCATCACGATGACGCCGATGCCCATTTCTTCCGCCAGGGGCAACAGCCTGGACTCGCAGTCCCTTTCCCACAGATTGTAGGGCACCTGCACCGCACCAATCCGTCCCGTCCGCATTATCTCCATCATCTCCGGATAGGCAGAGGTGATGTAATGCGTGATCCCCACCACCCCCACCCTCCCCTCTTCCTTCAGCCTCTCCAACGCGGGCAAATGGGTGCGCCAGTCCACCAGATTGTGCACCTGAAAAACATCTATGTGGTCGGTTTGAAATAGCTGAAAGGAGCGGTCTATCTGGACTATGCCCTGCTCCCTACCGGTGCACCACACCTTGGTTGCCAGTTGAAAGCTATGCCGCTGCCCGTGGAGGGACAGGCCCACCACCCTCTCCGATTCCCCGTACATCGGGGAGCTGTCTATGAAAGTAACCCCGCTGGTGGCACAGCTATTTATAATTTTACTTCGCACGGCGATGTCGCTATCAGAGGACACATCAAAGGTGCGCGAGGTCCCCATACCCACCACGGGGACTTTCAGGTTTGCCAGGTTACGGTGCTCCATGTTCTCTTTCTTTCTGAGGCTCCCCACGGGCTATGCCACCTCCCACCATCCAACCCCGCCTCATTCTAAGAGAATATACTACACCACCCCACTGTACCGCTAAGGGGGCAGAGCCCAACCTGGTCCCCCGCTTGTATACAACCTCAGACGCATATTTTACTCCCCCCAGACCCTCCGGTGCTATAATTGCCGGGTGGACACCGGCTTTGACTTTATACAGGAGGCCCTGCTGGCCTCGGGGGTGCCACCCCGGCAGTTTGACTCCTACCGCTCCCGGCTGGAGGGGCTGGCGGAGCGGATTGGCGCTTCCCTGCCACCCGACCCCGTCCGCCGGGCCTCCGGCCTGTTCCACAGGCTGTGGCGGGAGAAACCCCACCGCTACCAGCCGGTGGCCGACTTCCGCCTGCACCGTGCCCTGGAGAACCAGCTCCGCGCGGAGCGGGAGGAGGTGGGGAACTGCCTGGGACTCACCATGCTATACACCGCTCTGGCCCACTGCCTGGGATTGGGGCCGCACCTGGGGGCGGTGTACCTGGCCAGCTCCTTCGTGGACCGGGGGCCTCATGTGCTATCCATATTGCGCACCCCCCAGCGCACCTTGGACATAGAGCATGTTTTCTCCATCGGCTTTGACTTCCGCGGCCACCTGGAAAACCCCGCCCGGGAGGAGTGGAGTGAAAGAGACCTGGTGGCCGAGACCTATGTAGCGGACGGCAATTTCTGCTTTGATTCCCGCCACCTCAGTGGCGCTCTGGAGAAATACGACAGCGCCCTGGTGCTGCGCCCGGGCTCCTACAAGGCCCTGGTCAACCGGGGCACCGCCCTGGCAGCGATGGGACGGGTGGAGGAGGCGGCGGAGGCCTTCACCACTGCGGGAGGCGAATAGCTAACCCCTTGCCCTTGAAGTAAGCTCCACCAGTGCCCAACCGGCAGTCGTCCTGCGGCCCCGTTGGTCATCGGCCCGCAGCTCGCACTCCGCCAGGTGCTTTCCATCCTCAACTCGTTTGTGAGACACCTTGCCCCGGCACCAGGTGGTGTCACCTATGTGGTTGGTGCGACGCACCTGGACATTCAGCTTCCTCAGGAAGCCATCGTCCCCCATCCAGTTGTTGGCTACCTGTGATATCCATGTAACCCTCTGGGGGCCATAGTCAAAAGCGGCGGGAACACCTATCGTCTGAGCCGGTCATCCTCCCAGTGCACCCTCTCCGGCACATCCGGGATACCCGCAGAGTTCGGAATTGCGCTGGTCGGATGCCGCCGCTCGAAGCTGAGCCGGATGCCGTGTGCCCGGGTGAAGGGGCGGTATCCCCACCCAATGTCCCAGGCGATGATATCTGTGACGGTAAGCGGCCCTTTGACCACATGGGGCATCTCGTCCCCCACCTGCACATCATCCCAGTAGCGTGGCTCTGCCCCCCATATCTCTTCTCTGTCGTAATCCTCTTGTATGGCCTCAATCTGCTCCGGTGTATAGCTCTGCTGGGATATGGTAGCATACCGCTCCCGTTTCTCGCTGGTATGCCTCTCAAACCTCCAGCAAATCTCCTCTTGACGGCCAGCATCTCACCATCCTGATCCCTGTAAGTTACCTTACCGGTCTGATGGTACATTCTGGCAGTGAAATTGCTGTGAGTCTTCCTGAACTCGGAAAGCACCTCTTCATCGTTAATCCTGGTACTGACAGATATAGGTTTGAACCACTCCCACTCATCACCCTGATAGAGGGCATGGGGGCCAGGGAGTCACATATTGGCGGCCCCACCAATGCCGCTCTGACAGCTACATAGAAAGGTGGGTGGTGCCACAATACCCCCATAGCGGGTGCCACTGGCATACTCCTCATCTGTCCACAGCGGGTTGGTGTCTCTGTAGCCAAAGGCGAAGTGCCTTATGGCATCTTTGGTAGCCACCTCATGATAGGGAAAAGTGGCGCGTAGGGGCACCTCTTTCATTCTCCTTAGGGTCTCCATGGCCACATCGTTGAAGACATCGTATACCTGCGCCATTGCCAAACCCTCTTGTAGCAGCGTATTCGGGCCTTGCAGCAGCCCTATACCCGTTCCCGGAATCCAGCGGGCGTTAAGCCTTCAGTAGCCCGGCGAAGGCCTCCAGGTCCAGATTGTCTTCCACGAGCTCCATGAGGCGGGGCAGCTTCTGCTCCTGTCGGAAACGGGTCTTGATTACTGCCTCGTCAATGGTCTGCATGGCCTGAGCGGTATCCTGGGCCGTGACCATAATGGGCACTCCCTTGTCCTCTGCCCGGTAGTAGATATTGGGGTGGGGCTGCACACCCTTGGATAGGATAAGGCACCGGGTAGGAGTCTCCAAGGCACCCAAGTGCACATCTGGACGGTCACCCCGGGTGAGCACCGCCTTGGCTTTCTTGGAGCTAAAATAGAGTGGTGTGGGGTCTACCCACAGCACGCCCACCATCACATCCTCTACCAGGTCGGCAGTCTTCTCCTGATGATTGATGATGTTCCCGTCCAAGTGCTGTGCCAGGTCGGCCACCGATAGCGAAAACAGCGTCCTGTCCTGGGGAAGGAAGCCCAACACCTTCACGCCCCTCCCCACCAGGGTGGGGGTCCAGGACTCACGGGCCGCCAGCATCCTACGCCGGGGCACAGCATTCACCACCACCCCGGCCAAGTGCGGTCCCACAGCCCCTGCCAACTCCACCACCTCGTCTGCGGTGCGCTGGGGATAGCCGGCCACCATCACTACTCGGGCATTCGGACCGCTGGCATCCCCGGGACTCATCCCCTCTATCACCACCACATCTTTCCCCTTGGCAACAGCCTGATACCCCGCGGCCAAGTCCTGAGGACAGAGCGCTTCTTCGGTCT
>JASLQE010000025.1 GCA_030744635.1 Dehalococcoidia bacterium
AACACCGCCCTTCCCACCCGGAGAGTGAGGCCCACGATGCGTCCCTGGCGGTTACGCATGGCGGAGATGCGGTGCAGGGTGCGCTCTATACCGGCGCGGTTGTCCCCGCTGAACTGCCCCAGGCGGGCCACCACATAGTCTATGTCATCAAAAGCGGTTTCCCGGGGGTCAAGCACCACCTCCCGGTGCGGGTAGCGGGCCTCCGGGGGGCGGCCCAAGTCCATGACCAGCTCCAGCAGTTCCGGCAGGCCGATGTCCTTCTTCAGGGCCTCAGGTATGTGTATGGGGAGCACTGCCAGCAGGGCATCCAGATTATCCGTAATCCGCTCTCCGGGGTTCACAGCATCTCCACAAACAGGCCATGGCAGCGGGTGTCCCGGGTTAGCTCCGGGTGAAAGGCCAGGGCCAGCAGCTTTCCCTGCCGGGCAGCCACCAGGCGGCCATCATTCAGGCGGCCCAGGGCCTCCACCGCAGTGCCGACCTTCTCTATGCATGGTGCCCTGATGAACACCGCTGGGAACGGCATCGCACCCAGGGCGGCTATGGCCACGGGGGTCTCAAAGCTATCCACCTGGCGGCCAAAGGCGTTTCGCCTCACCGTGATGTCCATCAGGCCCAGAGGCTCCAGGGGGTAATCGGATGTCTCTCCGGCCAGCAGAATCATCCCGGCGCAGGTACCCATCACCGCCATCCCCTCCGCCACCCGCCGCAAGATAGGCTCCCTCAGGCCCATTTCCGCCAAAAGCCGGCCTATGGCAGTGCTCTCACCACCGGGGATAATGAGTCCGGAAAGGCCTTCCAGGTCTGCGGCCCGCCTAACCTCTATTCCGGATAGCTTCAACCGATTGAGGGCTTTAAGGTGTTCGGCGAAGGCACCCTGGAGGGCCAGCACCCCCACACGCGTGCCGTTACCGGTCATTCAGCTTACCATCCTCGCGCAGCCAAGAGGGACTCCTCAGGCAGTGTCTTCACGGCCAGGCCGGGCATGGCCTCACCCAGGCCCCGGGAGGCTTCGGCCACCATCTGGGGGTCCTTATAGTAGGTGACGGCTTTGACGATGGCCCGGGCGCGGGGGGCCGGGTCTGTTGACTTGAATATGCCGGAGCCGACGAAAACACCGTCCGCACCCAGTTGCATCATCAGGGCGGCATCGGCGGGGGTGGCTATACCACCGGCGGCGAAATTGACCACCGGCAGACGGCCCAGCCGGCGCACCTGTTGTAGTAATTCCAACGGCGCACCCAGGGCTTTGGCCTCGGCCATAAGCTCGTCGGCTGACATGCCCTTTATCTTACGGATACTGCCCATAACAGCCCGCATGTGGCGCACCGCTTCCACGATATCGCCGGTGCCCGCTTCTCCTTTGGTCCGTATCATAGCCGCCCCTTCGGCTAAACGGCGCAGGGCCTCACCCAGGTTCCGGCAGCCACAGACGAAAGGCACCTTGAAATCGTGCTTCCATATGTGATTGTCCTCATCGGCAGGGGTGAGCACCTCCGATTCGTCCACATAGTCCACTCCCAGCGATTCCAGCACCTGAGCCTCGACAAAGTGGCCTATGCGGGCCTTGGCCATCACCGGGATGGTCACCGTTTCCATGATAGCGAGGATAACCTCGGGGTCGGCCATGCGGGCCACTCCCCCGGCCGCCCGGATATCTGCGGGCACCCGTTCCAGGGCCATCACCGCACAGGCCCCTGCCTCCTCGGCTATTTTGGCGTGGTCCGGAGTGACGACATCCATTATTACCCCGCCCTTTAGCATCTGGGCCAGTCCGACCTTGACCTTCCAGGTGCCCCTCTCCATACCGAGCCCTCCTGTTATGTGTTTCCAGTTTATTCTACTCCCCGTAGCATAGGCTGACAAGTTGAAGACCCCGCGCGCCGGTGAGTGGATGGCCCTACCGGGGTGGGGGGCGGCGGAGGGTGAGGATGAGCCAGCTCATGATGAATGGCATGACGGCGGCCACGACGAATACCAGGGAATAGCTCTGGGTGACATCGAAGATGTATCCGGCCAGCAGGGGGCCGGAGGCCCCACCGGTGTTGGTGCCCGTCTGGGTGGCCCCCAGGATGGCTCCCACGGCGACCAGACCGAAGAGGTCGCCCTGTATGCCCATCCAACTCACCACCGCCCCGCCGTAAGCCAGGCCGAAGACAGCGGCAAAAAGGAAGAAGGCCCACGCATCTCGGGCCCATATCAGCCAGAGCATGCTCAGACTGACTGTCAGCAGCGTCACAAACAGCATGCGTTTTCTCCCCAG
>JASLQE010000026.1 GCA_030744635.1 Dehalococcoidia bacterium
GATCGACATGGAGAACAAGCGGTTGGTCTTAAGCCTCCGCCGGACCCAGCCCCACCCCTGGGACAACATCGTGGAGAGATACCAGGAGGGGCAGGTGGTGGAGGGCACCGTGACCAAAATTATGCCCTTCGGCGCTTTCGCCCGCCTCGATGGGGCCATAGAGGGCCTCATCCATATCTCAGAGTTGGCATCATACCCCATTAACCATCCCAAGCAGGTGGTCCACCCGGGCGACGTCCTTTCGTTGAATATTCTGAGCATTGAGCCAGATCGGCGCCGCATCAGACTGAGCCTGAGGCAGGCCCAGTCTGAGGACGGGATTTCGACTTCGCCCGCCGGGAATCGCCCCGGTGATTAGCTTTACGTCTTGCAGATATGCTATAATAGGGGCAGAAGCCAGTTAGCCCAACGGAGAAGAAAAAAATGGCCGGCAGATTTGAAAAATTCTCTGAGCGAGCTCGCAAGGTCCTAACCCTTGCCCAGGAAGAGGCCCAGCGCTTTAATCACAACTACATCGGCACCGAGCATATCCTGCTCGGACTGGTGCGTGAGGGTGAGGGTGTGGCTGCCCGGGTCCTTTCCAACCTGGGCGTTGACCTGCATAAAGTGCGGGCAGCAGTAGAGTTCATCATCGGCCGCGGGGAGAAGCCACCCACCGGCGAGATAGGCCTTACCCCCAGGGCCAAGCGGGTTATTGAGCTCTCCGTTGACGAGGCCCGCCAGCTCACCCACAACTACATCGGCACCGAGCACCTGCTGCTGGGGCTGCTGCGGGAAGGCGAAGGGGTTGCCGCCGGGGTGCTGGAGAGTCTGGGCATGAACCTGGACAAAGTCCGCTCCGAGGTGAACCGCATTCTGCAGTCCCCCACCTCCCCCCAGCCGTTGTCTCGGCCTTCCACCAAAACGCCTACTTTGGACCAGTTGGGGATGGACCTCACCGCACTCGCCCGCTCCGGGCGCATGGATCCGGTTGTGGGCCGGCAAACGGAGATTGATCGGGTAATCCAGATATTAAGCCGGCGTACCAAGAACAACCCTGCCCTTATCGGAGCGCCCGGTGTAGGCAAGACAGCCATTGTAGAGGGGCTTGCCCACCGCGTGGTGGCCGGGGATGTGCCGGAAAGCCTTCAGGGACGCCGCCTTATATCCCTGGATGTCGGCGCACTGGTGGCCGGCACCAAGTACCGGGGCGAGTTCGAAGAGCGTCTCAAAAAGGTGCTGGAAGAGATTAGAAACGCCAAGAACTGCATACTGTTCGTGGACGAGCTACATACAATCGTAGGTGCGGGTGCCGCCGAGGGGGCTGTGGATGCAGCCAACATACTCAAACCCCCGCTGGCCCGGGGAGAGCTACAGTGCATCGGCGCCACCACCATGGACGAGTACCGCAAACATATAGAGAGAGATGCTGCCTTGGAGCGTCGCTTCCAGCCGGTGCTGGTTGAAGAACCCGCCACGGAGGATACCTTGGATATCCTCCGTGGCATCAAAGAGCGCTACGAGGAGCACCACAAGGTTGAAATCACCGATGAAGCCTTGAAAGCAGCCGTAAACCTGGCCTCCCGCTACATCGCGGACCGGTTCTTGCCCGATAAGGCCATTGATGTGGTGGACGAGGCCGCCTCCCGGGTGCGAATCCGGAGCGGAGGCACGCCCATCGGCATCAAGGAGGCCCAGCGGGCGCTGGAGACGGTGCGCCGGGATAAAGAGGAGGCCATAGCCGGCCAGCAGTACGAGTTCGGCGCCGAGCTCCGGGAGCGCGAGCGCAGCCTTGCGGAGAAGCTGGAGAAGATGGAGAAGGAGTGGCAGGAGGACCGGAGCCAGGAGAAGGCTATGGTCACTGAGGAGGATGTCTCCCAGATTGTCAGCATGTGGACCGGCATACCGGTTTCCCGCCTGGCCGAGGACGAGACCGAGCGGCTGTTGCATATGGAAGGGGTAATACATAAGCGTATTGTGGGCCAGGAAGAGGCTGTGGTAACCATATCCAAGGCCATACGCCGCGCCCGGGCCGGCCTCAAGGACCCTCGCCGCCCTATAGGCAGTTTCCTGTTCCTGGGCCCCACCGGAGTAGGCAAGACCGAACTGGTGAGGGCCCTGTCCGAGTTCATGTTCGGCAACGAGGAAACCCTTATCCGCCTGGATATGTCTGAGTTCATGGAGCGCCACACCGTGTCCCGTCTTATAGGCGCTCCACCGGGATATGTGGGATATGACGAAGGCGGCCAGCTTACCGAACGGGTGCGCCGCAAATCATACTGCGTCATCTTGCTGGATGAGATTGAGAAAGCGCACTACGATGTATTTAACATCCTGCTGCAAATCTTTGACGACGGCCACCTGACCGATGGCAAGGGCCGTAAGGTGGACTTCCGCAACTCCATAGTCGTCATGACCAGCAACATCGGGGCTGAGCTTATCCGTAAGGATGACACGATGGGCTTCGTGTCACGTGGGGAAGATGCCAAATCTCAGGACCAGGCCTACAAGCGTATGAAGGACAAGGTGCTGACCGAAGTCAAACGCACCTTCAGGCCCGAGTTCCTCAACCGCCTGGATAGCCTGGTGGTCTTCCACTCCCTCAACCGGGACCACATCTCCCGCATAGTGGAACTGATGCTGGACATGGTAGCCGTCCAGCTAAAGGAGAAGGGCCTGAGCATGGAGACCACGGAGGCCGCCCGGGAACTGCTGGGGGAGAAGGGCTATGACCCCACCTTCGGCGCCCGTCCCCTGCGCCGGGTTATCCAGGACATGGTGGAGGACCCTCTTTCGGATAAGCTGCTGGCCGGGGAGTTCCACGACGGGGATACCGTGGTCATAGACCGGGAGGGGGATGAAATCGTCATGCGTGCCCGGACACTGGCCGAGGTAGGAGAACGGGGCTGACCCCCCTCTAATAGAAGTAGCTGTTAACAGGGGAAGCGCTACTCGTGGCGCTTCCCCTGTTTCTTTGGTTTATCTGTTGACCCCATGCCGTTCCACGGCAGATAATGGTAAGCAGGCCAAGACTTGAAAAGGAAGGTGCCTATGCCCCAGGAGAATGTAGAAGTGCCCATAACGGGCAAGGTGCTCCGGGTGGAGGTAGCGGTTGGTAACAAGGTGGAGGAGGGTGCGGTGCTGTGTATCATTGAGTCCATGAAGATGGAGAACCCTATTCTGGCTACGGTGGCGGGACAGGTGCAGGAGATTTCGGTAACACCGGGCCAGCAGGTGAAAAGCGGACAGGTCCTGGCGGTCATAGAATACTGAGGCTGCCGGCATGGACAAGGCCAGGACACAGTTTGTGTGCCGCCAGTGCGGCCGGGAGGTCGCCAAGTGGCTGGGGCGCTGCCCTGGGTGTGGGGGCTGGAATACACTGGAGGCACATTCACTGACGGCGGGGGCCGCTACCCCGCAAGAGATAGCCTCGCTGGGCACGGCAGCCGTGTCCCGGATGTCCCTCTCCTATACAGAAGTAAACCGGGTGCTGGGCGGTGGCCTCGTACCAGGCTCCCTAGTCCTGTTGGCCGGTGAGCCCGGTATCGGCAAATCAAC
>JASLQE010000027.1 GCA_030744635.1 Dehalococcoidia bacterium
CGCTGAGCGAAGACGCCATGGTATCCGTGCCGCGCTCGTTGCGGGAAGCCGCCTACGCCCTAGGGGCGACTCGGTTCGAGGTGTCTGCCAGGGTGGTGGTGCCCTCGGCCCTCTCCGGCATCGTGGCATCGTTCATACTGGCCATCTCTCGGGCCATCGGCGAGACTATGATTGTTACCCTTGCGGCTGGGGCCACTCCCAGGCTGACCTTGAACCCGTTTGAGAGCATTCAGACCATGACGGCCTATATAGTACAGGTCAGCCTGGGTGATACCCCGTTTGGCTCCATAGCCTACCGGAGCATCTTCGCCGTGGGTATGAGCCTGTTCCTTATTACACTGGCTATGAATGTGCTGGGAAATCTGGTGGTGCGACGTTACCGGGAGGAATACTAATATGATAACCGGCACCGACCGAAACCTGGGAAAGAGGCGGCGTAAGGGCCAGGTGTCCCACGCCATTTTTTTGGCCGCCACCATGGTGGGAATTGTGGCGCTGTCATTTCTGCTGGGGGATGTTGCCCGTAAGGGAATAGGGTGGCTGGACTGGCAGTTCCTGACCAGTCTGCCGTCCCGCTTCCCAGAGCGTTCGGGCATAAGCTCCGCCCTGTGGGGTTCCATATGGCTCATCGGTCTTACCGCGCTGTTTAGCCTGACTATAGGCGTGGGCACGGCCATTTACCTGGAGGAGTATGCCCGACGGGGCTGGCTGACACGGGCTATCCAGACTAACATCAGCAATCTGGCCGGGGTGCCCTCCATAGTATATGGCATCCTAGGACTGGCGGCGTTTGTACGGGCAATGTCCCTGGGGCGCAGTGTGATGGCCGGTGCCCTGACCATGACCCTACTCATCCTCCCCATCATTATCGTAGCCTCACAGGAGGCCATCCGGGCTGTTCCCAGGCCTTTGAGGGACGCATCTTTTGCCCTGGGGGCAACCCGCTGGCAGACAGTACGTCGTGTAGTGTTGCCGGCGGCGGCCCCGGGGATTCTCACCGGCATCATCCTGGCCCTGGCCCGCGCGCTGGGGGAGGCCGCCCCACTTATCATGATAGGTGCCCTTATGTTTGTGCCGTTTGTCCCCACCAGCCCCCTGGACCAGTTCAGCGTGTTGCCTATACAGATATTCAACTGGACAGCCAGGCCGCAGCCGGAGTTCCGCCTCATAGCCGCCGCCGCCATCATCGTACTGCTGGTGGTGCTGCTGATGATGAATGCAGCCGCCGTTCTACTGCGTAACAAATACCAGAAGAGGGCCGAGGAGTGAGACAGTGAGTGAGACCTATACAGTCCTGGAGACCAGGGGCCTGAGTCTTTGGTATAGCGGGTTTCAGGCCCTGAGGGATATATCGCTCGGCATCAAAAGCAATCAGATAACAGCCATAATCGGCCCCTCCGGTTGTGGCAAGAGCTCCTACCTGAGGTGTTTCAACCGCATGAACGAGCTCATCACCGGGGCCAGGGTAGGCGGCAAGGTGCTGTTCCATGACGAGGATGTATATAGCCCGGAGGTGGACCCTACCGAAATCCGTTACCGTATAGGCATGGTATTCCAGAAGCCCAACCCATTCCCCAAGACGGTATACGAGAATGTTGCCTTCGGACCCCGTATTAACGGCTACGATGGTGACCTGGACGAACTGGTGGAAGGCTCACTGCACCGGGCGGCCCTGTGGGACGATGTGAAGGACAGGCTGGGAGAGTCCAGCGCCAAGCTCTCTGGCGGGCAGCAGCAACGTCTTTGCATCGCCCGTGCCCTGGCCGTGGAACCGGAGGTCATCCTCATGGATGAGCCTTGCTCGGCCCTGGACCCCATAGCCACCCTGGCTATAGAGGAGTTGATGCATGAGCTGTCTCAGGACTACACCATAATCATTGTCACTCATAACATGCAGCAAGCGGCGCGGGTATCTGATATGGCGGCCTTTCTTATGATGGGTGAAGACCGGGCTGGTTTTCTGGTAGAATATGGGCCTACCGAACAGCTTTTTACCAATCCCAGGGACAAACGCACCGAGGACTATATTACAGGCCGGTTTGGTTGAGGGGGGTGAAGTATGACTACCAGAGCCACTTTGGAAAGGCACCTGAGCGAGATACAGTCTGACATGTTGGTGATGGGCAGCATGGTGGGCAAGGCTATCACGCGTTCCGCGGAAGCCCTCAAGCAGCGAGATGTGGTTGTTGCGCAGAAGGTGATAGAGGAAGACATTGCGGTCAACAGGAAGCGTTTTGACATTGAGGAGAAATGCGTGCGGCTGCTGGCTACTCAGCAGCCCATGGCAGGTGACTTGCGTACCTTGGTGGCGGTGCTGAGCATGATTATTGACCTGGAAAGGATTGGCGACCACGCCGAGGGGATTGCTAAAATCACCTTGATGAACGGGGACGAGCCCCCCTTGAAACCCTTGATTGATATACCCCGGATGGCCCAGAGGGCCATGGATATGTTGGACCAGAGCCTTGAGGCTTTTGTGGGCCGTAATGAACATCTGGCACGGCAGGTAATACACCTGGATGACGAGGTGGATGGTCTGTATGACAAGGTGTTCCGGGAGCTGGTCTCCTATATGGTTGAAGACCCTCGCAGCATTACCAGGGCCACACGGCTGTTATGGGTAGCCCACAATCTGGAGAGGATAGCTGACCGGGTTACCAACATATGTGAGAGGGTGGTGTTCCTGATCACCGGTAAGATGGAGGAATTGGACACCTCCAAGTACTGAGGCTGGCCTGGCCCGGCCGCTATACCCCCAGCCCCAGGCGCACGGACAGCTTCAGGGGCAACGCCTGCTTCACCATTTTGCTCTGGGTGCGCTCTATGTCGTACGTAACACGGTGGTGTGAGATAGTGTGACTTTCGGTGTGGTAAATGGCGTAGCTGGCACGGGAATCCCCGTCCCGGGGCTGCCCCACCCCACCGGGGTTGATAATTAGCCGCTCCTCACCCAGAGAAAGGGTATCAGGAAGGGGCCCTGCAAGACCGCCCTCCCGGAAGAGTATCGGGACATGGGAGTGGCCCACCAGGCAGTAAGTGGTGGGGAACATGGGAAAGCTGAGCTCGGCGTCAAAGAAAGAAAAGAGGTACTCCCAGATCGGGTAGCGGGGGCTGCCATGCACCAGGGTAAAGCCCTCCTGCACCACCTGCAGGGGAAGGTCTTGCAGGTAACGGATGTCACCCTCAGAGAGGTGCCGGCCTGTCCACCACACCGCTGTGGCGGCATCGGTGTTAAAATCGTCGGTACTTACCTTGCCAGCGGCTGCCCAGTCGTGGTTGCCGGCCACCGCCACATGCGGGTAGCTGCGCAGCATCTCCAGACAAGGGCCGGGATCCGGGCCGTAGCCCACAGTGTCACCCAAGCACCAAATATGGCCTATATCCCCCTGGCTCTCTGCGTGCTCTATCACGGCCTCAAGGGCCTCCAGGTTACCGTGGATATCCGCCAGAAGGACACATAGCATACCGGGCAAATCGTAGCAGAGCCGATGGGCCAAGGCAAACGTTAGAGGGGCTTTTGCCGTAATTCAAGCCAGGTGCTACAATAATCGTAATAGTGGATATACTTGCCGGTCTCAACTCCGCCCAGAGAGAAGCCGTAGAGACCGCCTCCGGGCCGCTCCTTATCATAGCCGGTCCCGGCTCCGGTAAGACCAGGGTAATCGCTCATCGCATAGCCTATCTGATCGGAGTGCGGGATGTGCATCCCCGGCGCATCATGGCCGTTACCTTTACCAACAAGGCCGCTGGCGGCCTCCGGGAGCGGTTAGATGGGTTGCTGGGCGCGGGTGTCGGGGAGCTGACCCTGGGGAC
>JASLQE010000028.1 GCA_030744635.1 Dehalococcoidia bacterium
CGACGCACGCTGGCCCCCATGGCCCCCCCCCCCCCCCGCGTGGTCACGGCCGCTACGCCGGGGTTGTGGGGGGGGCCCGGACCTATGTTTTATGACGGGGCAGCTTGACTGTAGCGTACCGTAGGTGTATATGGTTGCCAGGGTGGGGGAGGGGTGTTGCCGGTAATTTAGGCCAGGAGGAGACCAGGTGATATACGAGATGCGCACTTATACGCTCAAGCCGGGTTGCACGGATGAGTTTGAAAAGCGGTTCGCCGAAGCGCTGCCCCACCGGGAGAAGTACTCCAAGCTGACTGCCTTTTGGCACACTGAGATAGGCCCCCTGAACCAGGTTATCCATGTGTGGGAGTATCAGGACCTCAACGAGCGGGCCAGGATACGGGCTGAATCCCGAAAGGACCCCCACTGGCCGCCAAACGCGCGGGAGTTGATAGAGACCCAGGAGACGAAGATTCTCATTCCGGCGGCGTTCTCGCCACTCAAGTAGAGTGCCCCGCGCGGTACAGGCTGGTGGCAGCTTCTGAACGGTTTATGGGGGGATACATTGTTCGGGCATCAGGTGACGAGGGGCCGGGGAGTCCCACCATGTAATGACCGCGGCGTGTGCAGGAGCTATATCGCCTGCGCCCGATGCAAACCGCTAGCTGAGTGGGACGGGTGATACGAGGCGGCCCCAGCTTTCGGATAGCATAAGCTGTTTCAGACATGCAGACCGGTAATCAACGAAAAGGAGAGGTAATGGAGGGCAAGTTGGACGGGCCGCTTGAAGGCATCCGTATTCTGGACATGACCGTGGGGCAGCAAGGGCCATATGCCACCGTCATGCTATCCGATATGGGGGCGGAGGTCATAAAGGTTGAGGACCCTCGGTATGGGGGCGACTCTATGAGGGTGGCGCGCCCGGAGATGGTCTTGCAGGGGTTTCAGTATGAGTCCGGGGTGAACGCCTATTTTGAGACTAATAACCGCAACAAGCAGAGCATTACGGTCAATGCCCAGACAGATGAGGGCCGGGAGATACTGCTGAGACTGACCGGGATATGTGATGTGTTCGTGCATAATCGTCGCCCCGGGGTTATGGAGAGGCTGGGGTTGGGATACGAAAGCCTTAAAAATATATCCCCTGCCATCATCTACGCCTCCGCCTCAGCTTACGGCTACAAAGGTCCCGATGCCGGTATACGGGGTATTGACCAGCTTGCCCAGGCCAGGGGAGGTATAATGAGCGTTAACGGGGGGCCGGAGGACGCCCCCTCCTGGATACCAGGCGGCATTGCGGACCAGGTGGGGGGTTTTCTCCTGGCCCACGGCATCGTGCTGGCGCTTCTGGCCCGGGAACGCACCGGCGTGGGCCAGGAGGTGAACACATCGCTCCTGGGTGGCCAGATAGCCCTCCAGGGCTGGCTGCTACAGGGTTCCCTGTATACCGGCAAGCTGCCCCCCAAGCTGGCCCGCCACGAGAGGGTGCCTCTGTTCAACACTTACCAGGCACAGGACGGCAGGTGGCTGACCCTGGCCATGATGGGGCGAGCCTTCTGGCCTCGCCTGTGCCATGCCCTTGGGGCACCGGAGCTTGTGGATGACGCCAGGTTCGTTAGCCCGGAGAAGAGGCTGGAGAACAAGGGGGAGCTTATCTCCCTCCTGAGCGGAATATTCGCAACAAAAGACAGGGACGAATGGATGCACCTGCTGGATGCGGCTGATGTTATGGCGGCCTCGGTCAAAGACTATGCGGAGGTGGCCGAAGACCCGCAGGCTACCGAAAACGGCTATATCGTTGATTTCAATCACCCGGTGCTGGGAGCCACCAAAGTCCTCGGCACCCCCATCCGTCTCGGGCAGACACCCGGGAGGCCCAGGACCGCCGCCCCCCAACTGGGAGAGCATACGGAGGAGATACTCACTAACCTCTTGGGCTACAGAGCGGGAGAAGTTGAGACCTTCAGGACAAAAGGTGCGATTTGAGGGGTACGGACCACGTTCAATAGGGCGCGCTGCTGGAAGCTTAGAGGTTGCCGAGCAAGTATTTCGTCGCTAAACAACATCAGGCCAACAGGTGGCTCGCGCTCAGCAGACGGGGTATAAGGGCACAAAATTTGGCGGGGGGTAGATATGGGTAAGGAC
>JASLQE010000029.1 GCA_030744635.1 Dehalococcoidia bacterium
CGCTGGGGGGAAGCGGCAGGTCCAAGACTTCGAGGCCTTCGGGGTCAAGTTTCGCAAGGATGATAAGGAAGGGCTCTATGTCGCCCGTGCCCCAGGCCACTCCTACGCCCACCATGTCTATGGCGAGAACCGCATCGGCACCGACTTCTCGCTACCCCTCCGTGCCCAGGCGGAGAAGGACGGCGTCAGGTTCATGGAGGGCGTATTCATCACCCGGCTGCTGCAACGGGCAGGCCGGGTAGTAGGCGCAATAGGACTGGACCGTGAGGCCCAGCCCGTGGTTATCAGTGCAGCGGTTACCGTGCTGGCTTGCGGCGGACTGGGACAGCTCTTCCTCCATACCAACAACGCCGCCGGCACCACCGCCGATGGCTATGCTCTGGCCTACCATGCGGGCCTAACCCTGCGGGACATGGAGTTCGTCCAGTTCTACCCCACCGCCCTCGGTGAATGGGGCAGCCGCACCCTCATATATGAGGCCTTTGTTTTCAACGGCGGGGCCATCATCCGCAACCGCCTGGGGGAAGATGTACGCGCGCGTCATGGGTTGCAGGACCCCATGGTGTTCACCCGGGACCGTTTCACCCGGGCACTGATGACCGAAATCCTGGAGGGCCGGGCCACCGAGGGTAAGCTGACCCTGGACCTGACCCCGGTGCCTCCGGAGACGATGGCCAAGCTGGCGCCGCTGCTTCCCAGGGAGGAGCGGGAGTGCCGCCAGTTTCCGGTAGCGCCCACCACCCATTTCGCTATGGGTGGTCTGGAGATAGACCCTGACTCTCACACAGCCCTGCCGGGGCTGCTGGCCTGCGGCGAGGTCTGCGGTGGCGTCCATGGCGCCAACCGCCTGGCGGGCAACGCCCTGACCGAAGTGTTCGTTTTCGGCACCATCGCGGGGGAGGAGGCGGCCCGCCTGTCCGCCGGCACACAGCCGGTCTCCCCGGAGGAGGCCGATGTGCTACAGGAGGTTGACCGGCTGCGGCAGTCCGCCTCCGGCCGCACCGGGCAGTGCCAGCAGCTGCGCCGGGCACTCAAGCAGGTGATGTGGGATAAGGCTGGCATCATCCGTGACCAGGCCGGGCTCCAGGGGGCACTGGCCGAAATCGCCTCATTGAATGAGGCCGTCAGCGTGGCGGGCGCAGCCGTACCCAGAGAGCTGGTCAAGCTCCTGGAGATGGATAACATGCTCACCACAGCGGAAATGGTATGTAGGGCCGCCCTCAAGCGCTCCGAAAGCCGTGGGGCCCATTTCCGTACGGACTATCCGCAGGAGGACAACCACAGTTGGTTGAAAAACATCACCATCCGCCGCCGGGAATCGGAAATGGAGCTTGACGCCATCCCGGTGGCCTTCACCGAGATATCACCGGAGCAAGGAGGCTAATTGAAGAACCGGTTATGTGAGCTTTTTGGCATCAAGTACCCCATTATTCAGGCCCCTATGGCCTACATCACCTGGGCAGACCTGGCGGCCGCAGTCAGCAACGCCGGCGGCCTGGGCACCATGGGCCCCAACCCCGGCCCCGGTTTCCAGGAAGAAATGCCGGATGTGGAGCAGGCTGGGGAGTTGCTGCGCCAGGAGATAAGGCGGCTGCGGGACATGACCCGCAAACCTTTCGCCGTCAACTTCACCATCGGCCGGGGCAAGCAGATACCTTACAGCGACCGCTTTGTGGAGGTGGGCTGCGAGGAGAAAGTGCCGGTAGCGGTGGTCTCCATGGGCTCCTCATCGGTATACACGGAGAAGCTCAAGGCCGCCGGTTGTAAGGTGCTACACGCCGTAGGCGGCGTGAGCCATGCCATCAGGGCCCAGGCTGATGGGGTGGATGCCATTGTCTGTGAGGGCTTCGAGGGCGGTGGCCACCTGGGTGGTGAGGAGCTTACCACCCTGGTGATGGTGCCCCAAATTGCAGATGTAGTAGACATCCCGCTTGTGGCCGGCGGAGGTATCGCCGATGCCCGCGGGATGGTGGCCGCCCTGGCGTTGGGTGCGGAAGGCATCTACATGGGCACCCGCTTTATGGTTGCCACGGAATGCTCCATTCACATTAATGTCAAGCAAGCGGTGGTGGATGCCACCGATACCAGCACGGTAGCCTTCGGCCGTAACGTTATGCTCTCCCGCAGTCTCAAGAACAAATACACCCAGGAGCACATGGCGCTGGAGGCCAAAGGGGCCTCCTTTGAGGAGATGCGGAACTACGAGCGCTCGGGCACACCCTCGCTAAAGGGGCGCCGCCGCAGCGCCGCCGCCAATGTCGACGGGAACCTCGAATACGGCTCGGTGGGTATGGGGGCCATAGCCGGGTTTATCAAAGAGATATCCGGTGCCGCAGATATAGTAAACGGCCTGGTCCAGGGCTCCCCCGGTGTGATACAGCGCCTCCAGGAGGTAATCCCCACCCCGTAGAGGAGGCCGCCCCGGCATGGCGGCAACCTCCCCCGCAACCCTGATTGGTAGAGCGGCACCCTCAAGGGTGCCGCTCTATCTACGGTAAGCGCCTCACTTTCGGCGGGGAGGCATCTTGCGCACATGGGCGGGTATTCTATAGAATATGTGGCGGAAGGGGGTTTCTATGACAGCCGTTTCCGCCAAACGAATTCGCAACACTGCGTTGCTGGCCCACTCCGGAGCGGGTAAAACATCTCTTGCCGATGCCATGCTCTTTGCCGCCAAGGCAATCTCTCGCTTGGGTAAAGTGGATGATGGTACCGCCACCTCGGACTATGAGCCGGAGGAGGCCAAACGCAGAATTAGCCTCAACCTTACCGTTTTGCCTTGCACCTGGCTGGACCACAAGCTCAACTTGCTGGACGCCCCAGGCTATGCCGACTTCATCGGAGATGTGCGGGTCTCCCTGCGGGTCTCAGAGGGAGCCGTGGTGGTGATAGACGCCGCCGCCGGGGTGGAGGTGGGCACCGAGATGGCCTGGAACCTGGTCGGGGAGGCCGGCCTCCCCCGTCTTATCTTCATCAACAAGATGGACCGGGAGAACGCAGATTTCTTCAACACCCTGGAGGCCGCCACCTCCAAGCTGGGGGTCAAGGCCGTGCCCGTGCAGCTCCCCATAGGCGCCGAAGCGGGCTTCCAGGGAGTGGTGGACCTGATAACCGGCAAGGCCTATACCGGCGGCGAGGGCCAGGAGAGGGAAATACCCGCCGACATGGCGGATTTGGTGAGCACATACCGGGATAAGCTCATAGAGGCCGCCGTGGAGACCGATGACGAGCTCATCACCAAATACTTGGAGGGCGGTGAGGTCACTGAAGAGGAGCTGCGCCGTGGGTTGGAGCAGGGTGCCCGCCAGGGACAACTGGTGCCGGTGCTGGCAGGCTCTGCACTTAAAAGCATCGGTGTAAACTTCCTGATGGATGCCATAGTGCGCTACCTACCATCTCCCGCCGAGGTGGCACCGCCGAAGGGCGTAGAGGTGTCACCCACCACCACCCCGGCAGCCCTGGTGTTCAAGACAACGGCTGACCCCTATGTAGGCAAGCTTTCCTACTTCCGTGTATATTCCGGTACCATCGCCTCTAACTCTCATGTGTGGAACTGCACCAAACAGCACGATGAACGCATGGGCCAGCTATATCTGGTACGGGGCAAGACACAGGAGCCGGCGCCCGAGGTGGCCGCCGGAGACATAGGTGCCGTGGCCAAACTATCCGTCACTACCACCGGGGACACCCTGGGCAGCAAGGAACACCCCGCCTCCCTGCCGGGTATCACCTTCCCCTCCCCCATACTGCGTATGGCCGTGCAGCCCAAGACCAAGGCCGACCTGGACAAGATGGGCCTGTCTTTACCTCGGCTCATGGAGGAAGACCCTACCATCTCTATACAGCGGGAGGCGGACACCAGCGAGACATTGCTGGCAGGCATGGGTGAGACTCACCTGGAAGTAGCCGTGGAGCGTTTGCAGCGCAAGTTCGGCCTGGATGTCAAGGTCCAGGTACCCAGGGTGCCATATAAAGCGACTGTAACTACCTCGGCCAAGGCCGACTACCGCCACAAAAAGCAGACCGGCGGCCACGGCCAGTTCGCCCATGTCTTTCTGGAGGTATCACCCTTGCCCCGGGGATCGGGACAGATTGAGTTCGCCAGCCGCATTGTCGGCGGTGCCATCTCCAAAAGCTATATCCCCGCAGTGGAGAAAGGCGTTATGGAAGCCTCCCATGATGCCGGCCTGGGCGGCTACCCGGTGGTAGATGTGAAAGCCACCCTGTACGACGGCAAGGAGCACCCCGTGGACTCCTCGGATATCTGCTTCAAAATAGCCGGCTCCCACGCCCTCAAGGAGGGCCTTAGCGAGGCACAACCGGTTCTGTTGGAACCTGTTATGAAACTCCAGGTTGAGGTGCCTGAGCCACTTACCGGGGAGATTATCGGCGACCTCAACACCAAACGGGCCAAGGTGCTGGGGGTGAACCCCCAGGGAGGAATAAATGTCATTGAGGCCCTGGCCCCCATGTCTGAGGTGCAGCGCTATCTCATAGACCTGCGCTCTATGACCCAGGGCCGGGGTAGGTTCACCATGGAGTTCAGCCACTACGAGGAAGTGCCCGCCCAACTCACCCAGCGCATCGTTGCCGAAAGGCAGCAGGAGAAGGGATCCGAAAAAGCTTAAGGCAGCATTTCGCTCTTATTCTATCTCTACCACAGCGCGTACCTCCATCCGGCCCCCCTGAAGCCGGATTTCACCGAGGCGCACCGGGAAGCCCTGTGTCTCCAGAGACGCGATACCCTGTTCAATAAAGCCGTTTATCTGGTCCTCCACCGGACCCGGCAAAGGCAGTCTGCCCAGGTCAACATCCTCCAGCACCACATCCAACCGCCCTTCCCTTACCCCTAATAGTAGCCGCACCCCAACATCCACCTCACCAAATAACGGCACTTCCAGGGTAGTCACCGCCATCATCCTCCCCTCCCGGAAGGAAACCTTAACGGAGCTGGCCCTTAGCGGCAACTCGTTTTCTTCTTGAAACCTCGGCAATCGCCGGGCCAGGAAGGAGTTTAGCAGGTCCTCGCCGAAGGAAAGCTCCATCTCGGCGCGGTAGCCACCGTCCGACATCTCTATTCGTTCCACCAGCAGCCCGGCGTC
>JASLQE010000030.1 GCA_030744635.1 Dehalococcoidia bacterium
GAGGGAGTCATAGGAGTTGGAGTTGTATACCATGGGGATGTGCAGCCCCAAGTGGGCGGCCTCTACCAGCGCCTGCACTATCTGCGGTACGAAGTGGGAAGGTGACACCAGGTTGATGTTGTGGCACCCCAGGTTGTCCTGGAGGTGGAGCATGTTCCGGGCCAGGGTGGCGGCATCCGCCTCTTTTTGTTGCGGGGGGAGGGTGGGCTGGCTAATCTGGTGGTTCTGGCAGTAGACACACTTCAGGTTACAACCGCCGAAAAATATGGCCCCGGAGCCTTTTGTGCCGGATATGGCCGGCTCCTCACCGTGATGGTCGCAGACCGCCGGGACAGCCGCCAGCCGACCCGAGCGGCACACCCCCCGCTCGTCCCCCAGGCGGTTGACATGGCAGCGCCGGGGGCAGATGTCGCACGAGGACAGCCGGGCCTGTAGAGCCTGGGCACGGCGCTGCAGCTCACCGGAGCGGTAAAGGGCTATGTAACCCGGCTGGATAAAGTGTGTCCTCTCCTCCGTGTCGTAGCTATAGGGGCGCTGCTTGCCGCGCCCGCTGATGGGGTAAACCCCTGTCTCTACAGGGGTTTACGGTACCGGTTGTAGGCAGTCAGGTGGCCCAGGGCACGGGCGGCGGAGTTGATGGAGGCAAAAACAGGCACACCGTTCTCCATGAACCGTCTCTCCGCGTCCCGCCTGGCCTCCTCAGCCAGGCCGTGGGTCAGTATCATGGCCAGTGGCTTGCCCCCCTGCCGCTTGAGCCCTGCGAACACATCGTTTATGGCGTGTATTAGCTCCGGGGGGTGGAACTCCACCATGATGCCCATATGCTCTTCCACCAGAATAAGATCTATGTTGGGGTCGGCGGCCACTGCCGCCAGCACCTCGGCCAGCACCTCCGGGCTTTCCCTTCTCTGGGCGGCATCCACTGGGTTGCGCAGGATACTACCCAGCCTGCCCAGCAATGTGTCCAGGCGTGCAAGAGTGTGAGGCGCGAACTGTGGCACCTGGAGTCCGTGGTGGTGGCAGATATCAGCGCCGGTCACGCTGTCCCCGCCTCCGCCCGCCGCCAGCCCGGTTATCAGCGCCACCCGGTTACCCAACGCTGGTCCAAGGGACTGGAAGGCCATAATGGTATCGGCCAGCTCCTCCATACCGTGCACCTGCGCCACCCCCGCCTGTTTCATGGCGGCGGACCACACGGTGGCGGATGCGGCCAGGGAACCGGTGTGGGAGGCGGAGGTCTCCGCACCTGCCGTAGTAGCACCCCCTTTCCACACCACAATGGGCTTGCTACGGGTTATCTCGCGGGCCACCTGGAAAAGCTCCCGGCCCCTCGCTGCCCCCTCCAGATAGGCCCCTA